>JAUXEQ010000036.1 GCA_030620455.1 bacterium
GACACCTGGTGGACCCACAAGACATAAAATTGGTCCTCGGGAAACTTTTGATAGGATCATTAATGCTATATGTTCTACAATTCGTTTCTTTATTTTCTCGAGACCGTGATGGTCCTCATCGAGAATTTTTTCCGCAACCAATACATCCTGTTGGTCCTCAGAGACCTCATTCCATGGCAATTCTAAAAGCAAATCTACATAATTTCTAATAACACCTGCTTCAGGTGAAGTCGATGGAATTCTGAGAAGCTTTTTTAACTCTTTATGCAATGTATTTCGAACATTTTCAGGATAGTTACCTTCATCTATTTTTTGCTCGAGTTCTCGAAGCTCATTCTCAGAACTGACAAATTCATCTCCAAGTTCATTACGGATCGCTTCGAGTTGCTGCCTTAAAATGAATTCACGTTGACTGTGGTCCATCATATCCTGTACTCGGCTATCTATCTCGACTTTCAGTTCCAGGATATTTACTTCTCTCGCAAGAACCTGTATCAGTCTTTCAGAATGTTCCACCAGATTTTTCGATTCAAGCAGATATTGTTTAGTTTTAAAATCTATACCTATTTGTGCTGAAACTATATCGCACAACCGAGATGGATCGTCCAAATTTATATGCCCTATCAGTTCCTCAGGGATATTCGAAATAGAAAGATATTTTTTATACAATTCACCAACTTTTCTAGACAAAGCCTGAATTCTGGATTTATCCTTCTTTTCTGCGAATTTGTACGATTCAACGAGAGCGGTAGTAAAATTCTTGTGAGTATTATATCTAAGCACTCTGGCTCTATTAACACTCTCGATTAGGACTTTTAGCGTGTTATCGGGCATGCGAATTATTTGTAGTATTCTTCCTACTGTTCCCACTCGAAATAAGTCGCTCGAGGTTGGTTCCTCGGTTGCGGGATCTTTTTGAGTAACAAGAAATAACGTTCTGTTTCCCATGGATGAGTATTCTATAGCTTCAATAGTTCTTTTTCTGCCAATAAGCAAAGATGTTACAGTATTAGGGAATACAGCTGTTGCTCTAAGGGGTAATACTGGTAATGGTTCATTTATGTTTTTAATTTTTTTCATCTTTCCTCTCAGATGATGAAATTAAATTGAATTTCTAACATATCAAACTTAAATAAATAAAGTAAGAGGTTTTCTACAGCTTTAATTCCACTTTTATTATTCCACCTCATAATCCGTATCTATTACCTCTCCCTCTTTCTCCTTGGCTCCTTCAGGAGCTTCACCACTGGGTGGTGGAGTAGGTCCTTGACCTGGTGGAGGTGTTCCGGGTTGTGCGGTGGTCTGATATAGCTTTGCGGCTATTTCGTGCCATTTGCTTTGCAAATCATTGAACTTTATATTTATTGCGTTTGTATCGTTTTTCGATATAGCATCTCTGAGATCGGAAATTCCATTCTCCAATGCTGCTCTACCAGCTGGGTCAATTTTATCTCCCAGTTCTTTCAGTTCCTTTTCCGTTGTGTATGCGAATTGATCCGCTCTGTTTTTCAGTTCTATTTCCTCTTTGCGTTTAGCGTCTTCCTCAGCATTTTTTGAGGATTCGTCAATCATTTTTTGAATCTCGCTTTCTACAAGTCCCGATGAAGGCTCAATTCTTATGCTCTGTTCTTTGGATGTTGCTTTGTCCTTTGCAGTAACGTTAAGAATTCCATTTGCATCGATATCAAAAGTAACCTCGATCTGAGGAATTCCTCTTGGCGAAGGTGGAATTCCCTCGAGAAAGAACTTTCCAAGAGCTTTATTGTCTCGAGCCATCGAGCGTTCTCCCTGGAGCACATGAATTTCAACGCTTGTCTGGTTATCTTCAGCAGTGGTGAATATTTCATTTCGACGAGTTGGAATTGTTGTATTTCTGGGAATAAGTGTTGTCATCACACCACCTAATGTCTCAACACCAAGAGACAGAGGAGTAACATCTAAAAGCAGAACATCTGTTACAGTTCCGGATAGAACACCAGCTTGAATGGCAGCACCGATAGCAACAACTTCATCTGGATTTATGCCTTTATGCGGTTCCCTACCGAAAATTTTCTTGGATTGCTCCTGAACTGCTGGCATTCTCGTCATACCTCCAACAAGAATAACTTCATCGATATCGGATGCAGTAACTTTCGCATCCTCCATAGCCTTATGGCAGGGATTAATTGCTCTCTCGAGGAGATCTGCAGTCATCTGCTCCATTTTCGATCTGGTTAATGTCGTCGAGAGATGCTTGGGTCCCGAGGCATCCGCAGTCACAAATGGAAGGTTTATCTGTGTTTCCATAACAGATGAAAGCTCGATCTTAGCTCGTTCTGCAGCCTCTTTAAGCCTTTGCTTTGCCATAGGATCTTTCGAGAGATCGATTCCCTGCTCTTTTCGGAATTCCTCAGCAATCCAGCTAATGATTTTCTGGTCCCAGTCGTCGCCGCCTAAATGTGTATCACCGTTTGTAGATAGAACTTCAAAAACACCTTCACCCAACTCGAGAATGGATATATCGAATGTCCCACCTCCCAGATCAAAAACGGCAATCTTAAGCGATTTACCCTCTTTATCCAAACCATAAGCTAAGGCTGCAGCTGTTGGTTCATTAAGAATTCGTTTGACTTCAAAGCCAGCAATTCTTCCAGCATCCTTCGTGGCTTGGCGTTGTGAGTCGTTGAAATATGCAGGAACAGTAACAACAGCATCGTTTATTTTCTCACCGAAATAAGCTTCAGCATCCTGTTTAAGCTTTTGTAAAACCATAGCAGAAATTTCCGGTGGCGGATAATCTTTACCGGTTACCTTAATTTCTATTCGAGCGTCGCCAATTGTTCCACTGGTAACCTTATATGGAACTTGACTGCTTTCTGTTTCGACCTCGTTGAAACTTCTTCCCATAAATCTCTTTATTGAATAAACTGTATTTTCCGGATTAGTAATCGCTTGACGCTTTGCAGTTACGCCTACCAAACGCTGTCCATCTTTTGTGAATGCTACAATAGAGGGTGTAGTTCTTCCTCCCTCGGAATTCGGTATAACAGTGGGTTTCCCGCCTTCCATAGCAGCCATACAGCTATTCGTTGTTCCAAGATCGATACCTAAAATTCTTCCCATTTTTTGTTCTCCTTTCTTCGATATTAATATACATAAACAGCAGTAATAAATGCAGCGGAATAAAATTTAGAATTAGAATATAACACACTGCATTTCACATTCAACAGAACATTTGGACAGATTATTATTTGGACAGCATACTTAAGTATGCTGTTCAGAGAGTGTTTGTATAAGTATACAGTCCCATCTCGCTGTTTACTATTTTCTTATTCGACCTTAATCGGAATTTCCTTGCCTCTCTTTTCTTCTTTCATAGGGAGATCGACTGATAGGACGCCATTTTTATACAATGCACCAATATTCTCCTGATCGATGCTCATAGGGATATAGAAGCTCCGCGTGAAACATCCGAAAACACGTTCTAAACGATGAAAGTTCTCTTTTTTTCTCGTCCTTTTCGATCCTTTTTTCTCCAGAAATAGTTACAACATTATCCGAGAAAGATATTTTTATATCATCCTTATCGATACCGGGTAAATCGGCTCTAAGAACAATTTTGTTTTCCTTTTCCGATATATCTACTCTTGGCATCCAAGATATGTCTTCCTTTTCCCTTATTCTCGACAATTTACGCCTTTCCCCAAGAACCTCATCGAACATTCTATTCATTTCATCCGATATATTCAAAAGGTCCTCAAAGGGTCTCCATTTTACGACTTGCATAATTTCCTCCGTTTTAATGATTATTTTCAGTTTTATTATAATGCAAACTTCGTGCCAGAGCACTATCAATGCATTTCAATTGAATTGGTTATGTGATATTTTATGTTATATGCCATATTACGTCATTATTGTCACATCGTCGAGACAGTTATGACACTCTTAATACAATTCGGATCTTTCAGAAATATTTGCACCTTAATTTATTATTTATTTTATTCAAATTCTACAATTTGTTAATCAAACTTCAGAAATTTAGAACAATCATTTCTTAAAATTTTTCCATTCTTGTGCAAATTTCGGTAAGAAAGATGAATATCAAAGTTCAGGATCGCATTCGCCTAACATTTATTATTTTCTTATTTCGATTGTGTATTTATGTTATTGATTGCTTATTATTATATTATTTCTTTAACGAACTTCGGGAGGAATTGTGAGAGTAAAATTATTTCTTGCGTTAATAGTGTTGCTTCTGTCAGTTTCAATTATAGCTCACTCACCCAGCTTGATGAATGCGTCGTTCGACTACAAGACGAAAATACTCAAAGTAACAGTTAAACATCCTGTAAAAGATATCGAGGAGCATTATATAGAAAAAATTACAGTCGAGCTTAATGGACGATTAATAATCCAACAGAATTTCAAATCGCAAACCAACAAGCTAACGCAGGAAGTCAGCTATACAATAATCGACGCAGAAATCGAAGACATGATTGTTATTAAAGCTTATTGCAATATTTCCGGAAGAAAAAGTTTCACAATTATCGTTTCAGAATCTGATAACGACGAAGAGTAATATGAAATTAATCGCTGTATTTGTGATTAAAAATTTCCCTATCGAATTAGCTTTTGCAAATTCTTCATTGACTTTATTATTTTCGATGAGAATTTATATAATGAATATATTGGAATTCAGATGAAAATGAGAAAAAGAAGAAAAAGTGAACCGTATAAAGGACGCAAAACAACAAGAACAGTATGTTTCTGCGGTAGTATATTAATTTTTTTCGCTGTCCTATTCTTTTCTGAAGGCTGTCACCCCAATCGCTGCGAGGACAGAATTAATCCGAATATAGATAGTACTTTTTGCCATATTTCCTCAAAAGGAATGACGCTGTGGTGGAAAGTCGAGAACGATTCGCTGCATATCGCCTTCAAAGCACCGGACAAAGGATGGGTTGCAGTGGGTATCAATCCCTCACGGGATAATGTTATGACAGACGCTAACTTTATTGTTGGATATGTTAAAGATGGTGTGACATATATTCAGGACGAGTATGGCATAAACATAAATTTGCGAGTACCAGACACAAGCATCGACGGCACTGAAGACTTTCGGCTAATCGGGGGATGGGAATATTGCGGTAAAACGGAAATTGAGTTTATAATACCAATGAAATCCATCGATATCCGCGACAGAATTTTGAATGCGGGTGTTTCCTATGTTGTCATACTGTCCTACGGACCGGAATGGCAGGATTATTTTGGGCTTACTTTTGTTAAAAAGGTTTTCGAAACTATCCAACTATAGTATATTGTTAGTGGAGCGAACTTCTAACTTGTAAATTATCGATGCACAAGTCGTTTATACATAAGAACTATTAATTCGAAGATTATTCTGAAATGAATTTTAAGCTTATTAATGTTCACTGAACTGGTAATGTGAAACTTCTTGCACTCGATACATGCAGATAGTGCAATCGAACAGCGAAACTTCTCAAAACGCTTGATGCGGATTCCAAATATGTGTATGTTAACCCTGAGGAAGAGAACGAGCGTAAATATCTTAAAAAATCTCGAAAAGCTAACAATAAAGCATAAGTTTTCCAATACTTGTGTCCGATAATAACCATGTTGTTATTGGATTCAATGAGGAGGGAAATGAGGGAGTTTTTATGGAAGCATTCACAATGAATGTTAGTAAGGAGGAAATTGATAGCCATTATCAAAAACTCAAACAGGAATGCGAAGTCACTGGATACCATCTGAATCCGGATGAAGAAATGATTAAAGAGCTAATATGGGCTTTGTTACTTAATTCGAAGAGATATGGCTATCCAGCTTGTCCCTGTCGTATTGTGGAAGGTATAAAGGAAAAAGATATAGATATAATATGCCCTTGCGAATACCGAGATTCCGACTTAGAGGAGTATGGACATTGTTTCTGCGGTCTTTATGTCATCGAGGATGTGCTATCAGGCAAGATAAAAACCAGTTCTATTCCTGAACGTCGACCCGAAGACCTCACAAAAAGAGTAATACATGAAAAACCCGTTAAAACAATACTCAAAGAATCAGGCAAAGAGATTTTACCACATCCTATCTGGAGATGCAATGTGTGTGGGTATCTTGTCTCCAGAGATAATCCACCTATGGTCTGCCCAATCTGTAAAGCACGGCATGACAGATTTGAGGGTCCTTTTAAGATTTGATATATAGTTATCCAACAAGATTGTTACATCGATATAATCCTTACCTTAAGCTAAGTAACTTATATGCATGCAATAAGTTATAATCATTCGATCCCAATAATTTTCACCACCATCACTCTATTCCAACTATGATAGAACACTTTCACCCCCTCACCTGATTCCGACATAAGTCGGAATCACCCTCTCCCTAAGGAAAGGGTTAATAAAACGCAATGCCTTGAAATAAATCTAATATCATTAAAATGGTATGTTTAATGTAAGGAAACCGTTCTCTGAACAATATTAATCAAATCCTCAACACTATATGGTTTGGGCAATACACCCATAAATCCAAATTTTTCCGGTTTCGCCATTATAGGATCATTGCTGTATCCGCTTGAAACCAAAGCTTTTACAGCAGGATTTATTGTCCTTAATTTAGAAATTGTTTCCTCTCCTCCCATCCCTCCAGGAACTGTAATATCCAGAATAACTAAATCATACGGAGCTTTATCTTCTACCGATTTTTTATAAAGGTCGAGAGCTACATTGCCATTCTTAGCAACATCCACTTTATACCCATTATGCTCGAGTATGGATTTACACAACTGTCTAATTATATCTTCATCGTCCATAATAAGCAGCTTCCTATTCTTAATCAAACTTTTTGGCTTAACTTTAAATTGTTCAGTCTTCTTTCTATCCAATGCTGGAAGATATATCTTAAATGTAGCCCCATGTCCATATTCCGAATCGACCGATATAATTCCGTCATGCTTGTCGATTATAGAATATGCGATAGCTAGACCTAACCCATCACCGTCTTCCTTCGTTGTGAAATACGGGAAAAATATCTTCTCAATTATTTCTTTCTTTATTCCTGGACCATGATCGATAATTTTTATTTCAACAAATTTACCGCTTCTGTCCTGCAAAATTTCAACATCTTCCGCAAAAACGTTCCTTGCAACAATCTCAATTTCTCCGCCTGATGGCATAAACTGCTTTGCATTAATAATAATATTACTAAGAGTCAAAGTTATTTGATCCGCATCGATCTCGGTAAACCAAAGGTTTTTTGGAATAACAATATTTGCACCCACTTTCGAACCACTGAGCGCAAAGTCGGCTGAATCGTGAATTAACCCGGATATATTACACTCTTTTCGAATTGGAACCCCACCTCTCGAAAATGTGAGAAGCTGTTTCGTTAGTGTTTTTGCTCTTAATGTTGCATTTTCTGCTTTCTTAAGAATCTCTATTAGGTATTCATTACCATCCTCTCGGGTGGTTTCAATTGCCATAGATATATACCCCAAAATACCAGTCAAAATATTATTGAAATCGTGAGCAATTCCGCCAGCAAGTATACCGACAGATTCTAATTTCTGTGCTTGAAGAATTTCCTCCTCCATTCTCAATTTTTCCGTTACGTCTCTGAAAGTTAGCACGGACCCGATTGTCCTTTTATTATCGACAAGCATGGGAGCACAAACATATTCAATATTCTTTCTGCCACCGTCCTTCGAGGTTAGAATTACACCCTCCATTTTGACAGCTTTCTTTTCCTGCAAAAAGAACTTATCGCATAGGACCTGCATTCTTTGTGCACTTTTTTCGTCCATAATGTTGAAAACGTCCTTAATAGGTTGGCTAAGTGCATCCTCGAGCGACCATCCAGTCAGGTTTTCCGCAACTTTATTCATCATTGTAATCTTACCTGCAATATCGGTAGTTATAACACCATCCACGATAGACCTTAGCGTAACTTCAAGTTGTTCTCTGCTGCGTCGTAAGGCGTTCTCAATATTTTTTCGTTCAGTTATCTCATCTTTCAAACCCGCTACCGCATCAAAAAGTTCCTCCGTTCTCTCTCGAACTCTGAGTTCAAGTTGGTCTCTTGTGTTTCGAACCTCCTCTTCCATCTTTTTCCTCTCGGTAATATCGACATTCAATTCTGTCACATCCGAAAGAACAATTTGAATTGCAGGTTTCTCATTAAAAACTGGATAACTTGAATTAACTTTAATCCATTTAATATCCCCATTATTATCCATAATCCTAAATTGCATATTGCTTTCCACTGCTTTATCACCTGAGCAGTTGTCGATCCATTTGAGAAATTCGTCCCGATCGTCTTTGTGAACCATTTCTGCGAAATGTACCAGAGAAAATTCAGAAATTTCATCAAAATTGTATCCCAAAATTTTCTCGGTCGCAGGATTAGAAAACTTAAGAAGAGAATCTTGAAAGATCATCACACCCTCAGAAATATTATCAAAGAAATTCTTATATACATCCATGGAGAAAATACGGGAATTATTAAATGAATTGTCCTCATCACTTCCAAACATAAGCCCCTCCATTTGAAAACAGCTCAACAGCTAAAATAATATTCTATCGCTCCTTAATTTAACTTTTCTTCATATTAGCCCAAATATTTACTCTTTTCTTATAGTTTCTAATATACTCTATATTCAGAATTGATTTTTTTTCAAGTGGTTTTTTTCAGAATGGTTTGAAAATATGTTTTTTATATGCTTTTCTTTTTATTTCTCCCAACTATATTGACCAATCCAAGAAATTTAGAGGTTATAATGGAAAAGAAGCAAACAAAGAACGAACCTATCTGTCTTTTCTGTGGCAGGAAAGCAAAAGATTCTGGCGGTCTAATTTCCGGCGCTGCAGGTGGGTTAATATGTAAGGATTGCATAAGATTAATTGGCAATATGCTTAAAGAAAGCGAAAAACCCCAACAACCAAAGCTACCGTTTGATAGGACAACACTACCCAAACCTGCTGAAATAAAAGAATTTTTGGATACTTATATAATCGGTCAGGATCGGGCAAAAATAGCCGTTTCTGTATCCGTATACAACCATTATAAGCGAATTTTGCATTTCATGAGCTCTCGGGATGACGATGTGGAACTCGAAAAAAGCAACATATTGTTAGTGGGACCCACCGGTGTCGGCAAAACCTTGATGGCTCAGACGTTGGCGAGATTTCTTCATGTTCCGTTTGCCATAGCAGATGCAACCACGTTAACCGAAGCCGGATACGTTGGCGATGATGTCGAGAACATAATCGTTAGGTTACTGCAAAGTGCGGATTATAACCCAAAACTCGCAGAAATTGGAATTATTTATATAGATGAATTAGACAAAATCGCTCGAAAATCTGAGAATCCCTCGATAACTCGCGATGTTTCTGGCGAAGGCGTTCAGCAGGCATTATTGAAAATTATCGAGGGCACAGAATCTATGGTTCCACCACAGGGAGGTCGAAAACATCCTGATCAGGCGCTTGTCAAGGTTAACACGAGGAACATCCTTTTCATTGCTGGCGGACATTTTGAAGGATTACAGGAAATTGTTCAACATCGCATTGCGGATGTTACTTTGGGTTTTGAGGGCAAACCTGCTAACAAGTTCGAGATTGAAGAACTGCTCGAACAAATTGAACCAGACGACTTGATGCATTTCGGCTTAATTCCTGAGCTTGTGGGAAGATTGCCTGTTGTTATATCGCTTAGTCCGCTGAACCGTGAAGCTTTGAGAGAAATTCTTATCGAACCTAAAAATGCTATTTTGCGTCAATATAAAAAGTTGTTCGAGATGGAGAACGTAGAACTGGTTATCAACGATTGCGCAATTGATGCAATAATAGAAAAGGCGATACCAAAAAAAACCGGTGCAAGAGCTTTGCGATCAATTACCGAAAACGTTTTCATACCCATAATGTATGAGTTACCATCAAAAAGTAACGTTAAACAAGTTATAATCACAAAGGAAACCGTTACAAACGGAAAAGGTCCTATTTGGGAATCTTAGAGTAATTAATTATTAGCCCTATTCTCATGTCCATAGTTATATAAATAAGTTAAAGACGATAGTTGAGCAAATCTAACAGCAGGAATAATTATTGCTCTTGTCGGATGTCAGTTTCCTTTGGCTTTCCAGGAAGATTTCTATTTTTCCCTAATCCAATCATAATTGATATCGGGACTAATACGCAATAGGATATTATTAAAAGCAAAGGCGCAAGTGTCATAGATCCCTTCGCCAGAAGAACC
>JAUXEQ010000246.1 GCA_030620455.1 bacterium
AGAAATTACTTGATAAAACTTGGTTTTTTTCAATTATTATATAAATTTATAAAATAATCATTGTCAAAAAATATTTTCACAGTATTATATTTAGTTATATGCTAAAATTTCTTATCTAGTTTCATTATGTTTTTTTCTCATTATGGGGGTTCGATGGGAAGCAAAGCAATTGAAAGTCTTACTTCTGATGTACTGTCTTTGATTGGTTTAACTGTTTTAGAATGTCAGGATAACGGAAATTTTAACCTCGTTGGTGAAGCACCGAGTTGGTTTAACAAAATAATACAGAAGTCTTCGCCAAATCTCAAAGCTCTAAATTTGGAAAATCTTTTCCCCTCATTAAAGAATTTTATTGAGGATTCCGAACATTTTTGGGAAAGCAATGAAAATACACTTTTCAAATCAGGAATTTGGACTGTAAGTGATTTTTCTGGGGTGGATATCTTTCTTGAGGCTTCAGCTGTTAAACTTAACGGAAAACATATTCTGTTAATCGAACACATGAACAACAAAATTTCCCAGATGAAAGAATTTGTTGAGTCAGTTAAAAACCTGTATACCAAAGATACCCTTGAAAATGAAGTTCTAAAAAGAACTAAGGACATAAGGAAAAGAGAACAGGAAATAGCCTTACGTTTAATCTGGGCAGCAGAATTCCGAGATGACGAAACTGGTGCTCACATTCGAAGAATTGCTTTATATTCTTCCACTCTTGCAAAAGCCTTAGGTTGGTCACCTCACGAGATTGAAGATATTAAATTAGCTTCCTCAATGCATGATATAGGTAAAGTAGGAATCCCAGACAGAATTCTATTAAAGCCCGGTAAGTTAACCTCCGTCGAATACGAGATAATGAAACAACATTGTGAAATAGGATACAAAATCTTAAAGAACTCCGATGTTGCAATGCTTAACATGGCAGAAGATATTGCATACTACCACCACGAAAAATGGGATGGTTCCGGTTATCCAACCAAACTATCAAGAAAATATATACCGGAATCAGCTCGAATTGCTGCAATTGCGGATGTTTATGATGCTTTGGTAAATCGTCGAGTATATAAACCCGCATTCCCCGAGGAAAAGGCTGTGGCAATAATGTATGAGGGCTCTGGTAAACATTTCGATCCATATCTTATAGAAGCCTTCATGGACCTACGCGAGGAATTCAAACGAATCCATGAGAATTTCCACGACGGTGAAGTTAATTTACCTTCCTCAGTTGCTACATAATCGAAATATTTTTATTCGCAGCCTCGCAATATTACACATATCCACATATTTCATTGGTTTACTGATTATTACATATAATCTTTTAATATTTTCCCTATCGAGTGTCATAGTTTGTTTGCAAATAGATATTGCGATTTCAAATTATGCTAAGTTCACAAAGCTTTTTGGATTCAGTAAAGCATTTGTTTGTTAAACTAATAAAAAGCGAGGTACAAACGCACCTCGCATATAATTTCGAAATATGTCGTGCAGGAATCTTTGTAGTTACTCCCTATTCATAGGAATAAACAGCTAGCTTTTAATTACGTTATACTTCTTGCCAATCTTCTCGAATGCTACAATAGCCTTATCCAAATGTTCCTTTTCGTGTGCTGCAGATAACTGGACTCGAATTCTTGCCTGACCCTTAGCTACTACGGGATAATAAAAACCAATAACATAAATACCCTCATCTAAAAGATCACTAGCGAATTTCTGCGCCAACTTGCCCTCATAGAGCATAATGGGAATTATTGGATGAACGCCATCTTTTACAGAAAGACCTATATTCTGAAGTCCTTTACGGAAATAATTTGTATTCCATTCAAGTTTGTCACGAAGTTCTGTTGTGCTGGAAATAAGATCAAACACCTCGATTTCTGCAACGACAATCTGTGGTGGAACCGTATTCGAAAATAGATATGGACGCGAACGCTGTCGGAGCAAATCAATAATTTCTTGCGGTCCGGATACGAAACCACCAGACGCACCACCAAGCGCTTTCCCTAATGTAGATGTAATAATATCCACTTTAACACCGTTATATTCTGGGGTACCACGACCAGTTTTCCCTAAAAATCCAGTGGCGTGAGCATCGTCAACCATCACAATTGCACCATATTTCTCAGCTAAAGGTACAATCTCCTTCAAATTGGCAATATCACCATCCATAGAGAAAACACCATCGGTAACTACGACACGAAACTTTTTATCCTGTGCTTCTTTAAGCTTTTCCTCAAGGTCAGTCATGTCTCCATGATTGAAAATTAACCTTTTAGCCTTCCTAGTTAATCTAATACCGTCAATAATCGAGGCGTGATTAAGAGCATCCGTAATAATAGCACTGTTCTCATTGTTAAAGAACGGTTCAAAAACGCCACCATTGGCATCAAAACAAGCTGCATACAGAATAGAATCGTCCATTCCTAAGAACTCAGATATTTTCCGCTCAAGTTTCTTGTGAATGTCGAGCGTTCCACAAATGAACCTTACCGAGGACATACCGTAAGAGTATTTATTGAATGTTCTTATCGATGCTTCTTTAATTCTGGGATTATTGCACAGTCCGAGATAGTTGTTAGCGCAGAAATTGAGAACCTTCTTGCCTCCCTCGATCTCAATTTCAGCACCCTGAGGGGAAATTATTATTCGTTCGTCCTTCCAGAGTCCGGCATCCTTAATAGAATGAAGCTCTTCTATAAGCCATTCTTTTAATGCTCCACCAAATGCCATTTTTCAACCTCCTGTCTAACTGTTAAATACTGTTGAATATCATTATCAATTAATTGCCATATAGTAAAAAAAGCAAGTTCACATGTTAAAAAAATCACAATTTAAAAAGATTTAAATAAATAATTGCGCATTCAACAAAAAGCAAAGTTAAACTCAATTTTTTCCCAATTTTCCTTTTCATTTTACTATATCATTATTCTGCGATGGTTCCTCTGTATTCTCTATTTTGTTCTCGATTTTACCTCCAACTTCATCTTGTGCAGACCTATTTTCATAAGGTTCTTCTTGTATAACATCTTTGGAAACTTCGTTTATTTCCACGTTTGGGTTTACTTTTCCCTCAGCTTTCGATTTCTCTTTTCGATTTCTATACCATTTTAAAAATAACCGCCACCAATATGTTCCATCTAAATTAACACTTCTGGAAAGATTGATTTTAGTTTCGCCCGATGAAATTTTTCCATCACCATTTTCGTCGA
>JAUXEQ010000091.1 GCA_030620455.1 bacterium
GAGCTTATAAATTATATAAAGGAAATTGTTAGAACTGGAAAACATGTGGTTACGGACGTCTCAGGTGAAACATCTGTGAAAGTTGGTGAAAAAACCAGATTCCCAGACATAATTTTATGGAAAGATAGAAGTGCAGAAAAGGTAATTGCAACTGCAGAATTGAAGAATACAAAGTGTGCTGTTGATAATGAAGAATTGTTAGACAACGGAAGTGAAAAGGCAAGAGAATTAGGAGCGAAATATTTAGTTACTTGGAATGTGAAGCAAACTGCCATATGGGATATTACCAGAACACCACTGTACCAGATAAAAAGGTATCCACCATTGCTTACAATTCGGACGATAGAAGATATTCAAATTCCGCAAGCAAGATCTGAGATAATTTTCCGTGCTAAGGAACTAATTCAAGACCTCGATGATTTAGTTAGACTCGGTATAATAGGTGTAAGAAAAATTGATCCATTGGTTTTTTCTGCTTCTCTTTCAAATGCTGTCGAAATACTTACTCCGCAAATGCTTAAGTCGTTGAAGATTAAATACTCTACCGATAAGATATTCCAACAGGCTTTCCAACGCTGGGCAAGGAAGCAAGGAATTAATAGGTACGATTCGGAAGAGTTCTTTAGTAATGCAGCAAAACAGATTATCTATAGAATACTTGGTAAGATACTGTTTTATTTTGCTTTTAAGAGACAAGCGGGTGAATTACCCGACCTGATTTTGGAGGAGCAAGACCTCAAGAACGCTCAAAGCATATTACAAAGAGCATTTGATAAAATAAGACGAATAGACTTTCAAGCTATTTATGAAAGCGATCTTACAGATGAGATACCTTGGAGCATCGAAGCTGCAGAAACACTTCAATCTCTGTTAGAAGTATTAAAATATTATAACTTTGCGGGGATGTCGGTCGATGTTATTGGCGCAGTTTTCGAAAAACTAATACCAGAAGATGAAAGGCATTCTACAGGACAATACTTCACTAATGTTGACCTTGTTGATTTCATTAATGGATTCACTGTTCGCAGTAAAAACGACGATATCTTTGATCCAACGTGCGGTACAGGAACATTTTTGGTTCGTGCATACAATCGTTATAATTGGAATTTCGAGGTGAAAGACCATCATAAATTAATTGAGAAGATATGGGGAAACGATATCGCTGCTTTCCCTGCAGAACTTGCCGCTATAAATCTATTCGTAAGAAAACTTGAGGACCAAAATAATTACCCACGTATACTGTCGAAGGACTTCTTTGACATTGAACCTGGACAAAATGTTACATTTCCTCATCCCAGGAAAGGACTCGATCCAGAATGGAAAATCAACATCCAGATTCCCCGTTTTGACGGAATGATGGGAAATTTCCCTTATATTCGACAGGAGCTTATCGAGAAAGTAGAGAAAGGATATAAGAGAAAGCTGGAAAAAACAATCGCACGAGAATGGCTGGCGGAATATCCCGATGCGTTCAAAATGACATCTCAACAGAAGAAGGATTATGACCATTGGATTGCTGAAGGTGCAAAACCTGAGAATAATGGAAGTTTATTCGAAAAAGTCGATTTTAGACTATCTGGACAGGCTGATATTTACGCATACATGTTTTTCCATACAGCAAGGTTCTTGAAACCAGATGGAAGAATGGCGTTTCTTACATCTAATTCCTGGTTGGATGTGGCTTATGGTTATGAGCTTCAAAAATTCTTCACAGCGAAGTTTAAGATAATCGCGATTATTGAAAGTCGTTGCGAGCCTTGGTTCGAGGATGTGTCAGTGAATACGGTTGTAACGGTTCTGGAAAGATGTGATAATGCGAAAGAAAGAGATGAGCACATTGTTAGATTTGTCAAAGTGAAAAGGAAACTATCGGAGCTTTTCCCGGAAGATGTCACAATTGAAGACCAAAGACGCCACCTTAACGTAGACAAAATAATTGGGGTAATCGAGGATAGTGACATTTTGGGAAATGAAATATCAAAGGACCTTTTTTCCTATGAAAATGGGGATTTAAAAATTCGGTCGCTAAAACAGGGACATCTTAGAGAACAACTAAGAAAAAGCAATAAAACCGATAAATGGGGTAAATACTTACGCGCTCCGGATGTTTACTTCGAGCTTATGGAAGCTATTGGAGACAAGTTAGTTCCGTTGTCTGATGTTGCTGAAGTTAGAAGAGGTTATACAACTGGTATAAATGAGTTTTTCTATTTAACACCAGAAAAAGCCAAATTATATAGAATTGAAGAAGAATACCTTGTTCCAGTTGTTAAGTCACCGAAAGAAATTGATGGTTTAGTAGTCGATCCATCCAAGCTCAAGTATAGGCTTTTCCTCTGTAACAAAAGTAAAGACGAGCTCAGGAAATCGCTCCATTTCGGTGCACTAAGATACATCGAGGAAGTGGGTGAAAAGGGTGCGACGAAAGCTGGTGTCCCATGGCCAAAGGTCCCAAGTGTTAAAAGTAGGAAATATTGGTGGGGAATTGGTGAACTAAAAAATCCCAAGTTCATTATTAATAGATTTATAAATGAAAGATTTTTCTTTCCTGGTATCGATCATAATAATTATGCAATTGGTGATGTTGTATTTGTAGGATATTCTATAAATAACTTTTCATATGAATTATTAAATTCCACAATCCAATTCCTTTTTGTTGAAGTTAATGGGCGCAATAATTTGGGAGATGGCTTATTAACATTTTATGGTCCTGACATTAAAAACTTACTTGTAATAGATCCCAAAACTATTGAGATACCGAAGATAAATATAATTCGACCTGTCCAATCCATTTTCCAAGAAGTTAAGCGTAAAGACAGACGAGAATTCGATTCCGCTATTCTAAAAGCTCTTGGGCTTGATCCTGAAAAATGGTTACAAAGAATATATGACGGACTTACAGAGCTTGTCCGTGAAAGGCTTGAATTGCCGAAAGCAAGAAAAAACAGGAAAAAAGCCAGAGAGAAACAATCCATCGATAATATTATTAAGGAACTTGTAAAAGAATTTCAAGGTATGATTAGACCATTTCCAGTGGATTTTTTGCCCTCAGATTATAAGAGAAGAACTCTTGAAATACCACCTCGTATTGTTAAAGGCATCATTGAGCAAGGAATGTTTGTCTATCTATATGAAGGTTCGCACAAGTACCAATATGATAGTCTTGATTTAGCGAAGTATGCCTTTTATTCTCAAAGACCTGCGATATACATTGTATGGGGTCCCGAGGATCCCATTATTCTTAAAAAGGTCTTAGTTGAATATGAACAATGGGGGAATGAGCTTAAGCAGAAAATCTTAAGAGAGACTCATAGAATGATAAGCGACGTAAGACAAGTTGAAAGAATTGCAGACGAGGTTATGAGTCAAATTGGTGTTCGACTTCATATCTAAATTCTGAATTATTTTCATACATTGTAAACAAGTAATGCAAACGAATTATCCAAACTTCCACATCAGAATTGTCACCCTAATATTTTTGGTGTGCCATATTGACATTCCAAGCCAAATTAAATTGTCTGCTAATAAACTACTATCTATTTGAATCTAGTTCGTAACATTATATCAATCAACATGGTAGAGCAACATGAAAGTACAATTTTGGTTTTGGCACGCTAATTGCAATTACTATAGGCATGAAGCTACTTAAGATAAAAAAGAAAGAGAGTAAAGAAGAGAAATTGCGGGATATCCTCCAAACGGTTAGAAGAATAGATATAAAAACCCGCAAAGTTGTCCAGGACATCTTCTCCGGGGAATATCATTCAGTATTCAAAGGGCGTGGGATGGACTTTAGTGAAGTGAGAGAATACGAACCTGGAGATGATGTCCGAAGTATAGATTGGAACGTCACTGCCAGAATGGGCAGAGCATATGTCAAACAATTCGAGGAAGAGCGAGAACTAACAGTTCTTATCGTGGCGGATATGAGTCGCTCTTCAGCATTCGGTACGAGAAATGATTTGAAAAGAGAAATAGCAGTTCAAATAGCAGCCCTATTGGCTTTCTCGGCAATAGAGAACGATGACCTGGTCGGTTTGCTTATGTTTACCGATCAGGTTGAAAAATTTGTACCCCCCAAAAAAGGCAAGCAGCATATTTTGCGAATAATAAGAGAGCTCCTTGCCTTCGAACCTGCCCATGAGCGAACCGACATTGGAGAGGCGCTTCAATACCTTCAGAGAATTATTAGACGCTCCGCAATCGTATTCCTTATATCCGATTTTCTGGATGGTGAATTGAGGCGTCCTCTTTCGCTCATGGCAAAAAAACATGATCTGATCCCCATTGTTATATCCGATCCCGCAGAATGGGGGATCGATGGTGCCGGTGTAATAGTTTTTGAGGACTCTGAAACCGGTCGATTACTTGCTGCAGACACGTCCGACCCCAATATGACGCGGCTTTTTAAGGCTGAAGCAAAAGAGGATTATTTCAACCAGCAAAAACTTTTTGCTTCCATTGGTCTCGATTCTATTTACGTTCGAACGGATGAAGATTATATTAAAGCTCTTGAGAAATTTTTTCGAAAAAGAGCTCTTCAATTTAGGTAAGATCTATGAGAAATATTGCGGGGTTGACAGTAAGCCTAATTGTTTCGATGTTAGTCTTTGGTGATGTTTGCATCACAACCACAGCAAAGCCAACATTTGTCAAAATTGGCGATCCTATCGATTATACTATTGAATTATCCTATCCAGACACAATGCAAGCTGGTCTCATGCTTTCCGGAGATAAACAGCTTGGTCAATTCGATATATTGAGTGCGTCGGTAGATTCTATTGAAACCGATAACGGCATAAAAACTCAGAAATTTAACCTTAAATTAGCACTATATCATCCTAATGATGCCATCATCCCACCCGCTGTGGCAGTTGCTGTCTCGAAATCGGGTGTTGCAGATACACTTTTAACTCAACCTATTACAATCAAATTCATTGAACTAGTTTCTCCAGAAGCTGTCGATTCGCTTTTAATTAAGGATGTCAAGCAGCCGATTGCTCTCCCGTTCCCTTTGGAAAAACTACTTAAGCTATTTCTTATCGGTTTTCTGATCGGTGCAGTTGTGATTGCGGCAATCTGGGTTTGGGGTCTTAAATCCAGAGGATTAAGTATTTTGTCATTTATTTCTCCTAAACGTCCACCATGGGAAGAAGCACTGGAAATGCTCGATACTCTTTTGAATTCAGACCTTTCAGAGAACAATGAGTTTAAGGAATATTTTGATAGATTAACCGACATTTTACGATGGTATATCGAGAAACGCTTTCACATTGCAGCACTTGAACTTTCCACTACTGAGTTAATGGAAAACCTTAAACAAACAAAACCAGATATTGAATCGTTAGAATGGGAATGGTTCACCAGCAAGACAAAAGAACTATTAACGCGAGCAGATTTAGTAAAGTTTGCAAAATTTTTACCGGAATATAAATACGCAAGGCTCGATGCAGCAGCAGTTAAGGATCTTATAGAAAAGACGATTCCAAAACCAAAGGCAGAAGAAGAATCTAAAGAAGGAATTGAAGAGAAGTCGCAATCATCAGTTGAACCTATCGATAAACAACAGAGGAATTAATATGCATGTTATTGGAGACATTTTTTCTGGGAGAATTAGCTTTGAAAATCCCTGGGGTTTTTTACTGTTACTTCTAATTCCTATAGGCTATTGGCTTATTAGTCATTTTAGGCATTCTGCTATGATTTTTCCGGTTACCAGACGATTTGTTAAGGCTTCTAAGTCGGTAAGAGTTGTATTATGGCGGTTCATGCCTCATATTTTGGCAGTAACTATTATCATGTTTTCTATTGGAGTTTCAAGACCTCAATCTAGCACAGAAGTAGAAAAGGTTTTCACTGAGGGTATAGATATCACAATCGCATTAGATATTTCATCATCCATGAGAGCTATGGATTTCAAACCCAAAGATAGAATTGAAGCAGCGAAATTAGAGGCTGAGAATTTTATTATGGGTCGTCCTGATGATAGAATAGGAGTTGTAGTTTTTGCTTCAAAGGCTTTTCCTCAATGTCCCCTTACTATCGATCACAATATTGTGATTGAGTTGCTTAAGAACGTTGAAATTGGTATGATCGAAGACGGAACCGCTATTGGAGATGCAATAATTACTGCTTCCAATCGTCTCAGAAAAAGCGAAGCTAAAAGTAAGGTTGTAATTCTTTTGACCGACGGACGGAGCAATACAGGGAAAATAGATCCAATAACTGCAGCTCAAGCTGCAGCCGCTTTAGATATTAAAATATACACAATAGGAATTGGCAAAAGGGGACAAGCACTATATCCGGTTCAGACACCATTCGGTGGAACAAGGCTGATACCAATGGATGTAGAAATCGATGA
>JAUXEQ010000068.1 GCA_030620455.1 bacterium
AAAAACTTTAATATAAGGGGGGCAAATGGATTACTCGACCAAACAAATCCTGATCTGGCTAAATATCATAGTTCCAGGGCTTGGAACTTTACTGACCAATCCTGAAGATGCACTTCTCAATCGACCCAAGCTTAAGACGTATGCAATTATCCAAATAGTTGTCTATGCAGCTGGGATAATAAGTTCATTTTTTACATGTGGCATAACAGGAATTGTCTCATTAGGAGCATGGGTTTGGGCGCTAATCGATACGATTTATATCTTCAAGATTTTCAGCGAGCAGGCTCAAAAGGAGAAAGCAGGCGGTGGACAGGCTCCTCCAGCAGCATGACAGAAGATTTATGTTACTTTAATTTGAAATTTGGGAACATATATGTTTATTTTAAATAGAGCTGATCTTAATTGGTCGGCTTTATTCATATGAGTAGTTGTATCGATCGAGGAAATCCTCATTTTTGAATTTGTTGAGGTCTTCTGGCAAGAAGTTTACGGTTTTCTTTTCCTAGCATTGTTCCAGAGGGCAAATATAATGCCACCAATTATTCCTGCAATAATCGAGAAAGCAAAAAACGATAGTGAAACCAAAAATCCTTTACCAGCACTTTCTCCGAACAACTCGAAAAAATAAGCAAAACTCGACTCTCGCACACCGAGTGCATTCAATGAAATGGGGAGCAAACTTATCACCCAAACCAAAGGCACAGTCAGATAATATACCGATAACGGAAGTTTGGCTCCAGCCACAATCGACGTAATCACAAGAATTGAAATAATTAATGCTTGATAAATCACAGATAAAACAAAACCTTTGACAAGCAAACCTGTATTATGTCTATAACTTCGTAACATTACGATGAATTTTGCAGCTTTCTCACCAAATCCCCACGGTATAAAGCTTAGAATTTTTTCCACGGCATTTTCTGTTCGAAGCAAAAGAAACAGTGACAATCCTCCCCATAAAACAACGTTAAGAACTATTGTAGCAATAGTTGTTATCTTTCTGAACGGTGCAAAAGGTAATGCAATTATTGAGATAAAAATAGTAGCAACCATACCGGCTATTCTTTCCGCTATAACAGAGGAATAGGCACCAGCCATATTATCTATTTCCTTACCTGCCATATATCCCCTAACAACATCACCGCCTACACCTGAGGGAAGAAAATTATTAAAAAAATAGCCCACGAAATACATTCTAACTAATTTTAAATATGAAATTTTCCCAAATGGGGCTATGAATATTTTCCATCGCCATCCAGCAACAAAAACCGTTGCACAGAATGCAATAGTGATCGGTATAAACATCCAGAAAGGGAATTGCCTTAGATTGATTATGAATTCTGAAAGATCTATCCGTGTGAGTAAAAAATAGATAAGACCAGCGCTGACCGATCCCTTTACTAATGTTAGCAATGCTTTTTTTGTTTTCTCGGACATAATGTAATCTCAACTACTGTTGTAAAACTACTTTTGATAAACAGAGTCCCTGTGGAGGTGCAGTTCCAAATTCAACTATTCTCTCTCCCTCGATTATCATTTTCACAAAAATTTCAGAAGAAAATTGATTTTTTAGTACAGCAACCATTCCACCCACAAGAGATCTGACCATTTTATGTAGGAATCTGTTTCCGAAAATTTCAAATATTTTCTCAAATTCATTTTCTGTCCATTTAGCATCAAAAATCATACATTTTGGGTTATCTGGAAGGTCTTTCACAATAGAAAATGCCGAAAAATCATGCTCTCCGATAATTTTTTGTGCTAACTTTTGAAGAATTGCAATATCTAAAGGTGTCCCAATCATCCATGTGTATCGTGCCTTTAGGGGAATTTTTTGTTCCAAGATTGTGTACTTATATATCTTGCCGATATTGTCGTATCGAGCATTGAAAGGCTTTTCAGTTATTTTCGCTTTCGTGATTGCTATATCATCCGGTAGCATCCGGTTAAGTCTGTATATAAGGTCGTTAGGTTTATATCTTTCGTGTGCTTTAGACGAAGCAATTTGATCTTCAGCATGAACACCTCTATCTGTGCGAGATGCATTTACGGTTTTAATATCAGTGTCAAACAGCTTTTGAAGGTTGTCCTCGAGGATTTCCTGTACGGTAAGGAAGTCTGGTTGTTTTTGCCAACCATAATATTCTGAGCCATCGTAACTTAAATGAATTATGTGCGTCTTAATATTCAGAGTATTACTACTTTCAATACGACATAATATTCGGATTGTGAAATTTTAATTATTTAATATTCTGTTGCAAGAATAATCGTTATTAAATCTATGGGAACTGTTATCTTTTTACCTCTTTTTCGTATAATTCAACGGCTTCCATAACATAAGCCAAATATTCGTATGCAATACCACCACCGATTGCAAGAGCCTGCGAAGCTGCATCTAATATTTCTTCCTTACTTGCTCCAGCCATAAGGCAAAGTTTTGTATGCAGAAATATGCATGGCTTACAATAATGGGAGATCACAATTGCAAGTTGTATTAATTCTTTGTATTTTGCTGGGATTGCTGACGGCTTCTTGGTTTCACGCCAGAAATCTAAAAAACTCTTTGCTATGTTAGGATTTTCTTTACGAAAATCTCTCAATCTTTTATCTAACAATTTCTGGTGCAAATCGGCAAGTTCAGCTATATTTTTTTCCTTATCCATTAATACTCCTGTTTTTGTTAACAATCTTTAAAATCACATCTTCTACAACATTTCGACGAATGCAAAACATTCAATAACCGATATTCATTTGAATAAATGCTAATAAAATAAGGCATTTGAAAAATTGTGCATTTTCTAAAAAGGGAAGATTATGTGACAGGTTCTGGTTCTGATTCTAGTTTCTCTAATAATGCTTTAGCCTTAATTCGGTTCAGTTTGAAGCCCAAATCGATAGGTTCGATACCTAATGCAAGTCCTAAGAGCTGTGGATAATATAGTATCGGAAGTTTATATGTAACTTCAAACTCCTTCTCAATTCTCTTCTGATTTCCCTCATACATAACTGAACAGAAAGGACAAATAGAAATCAGGGCATCGGCTTTTGCTTCGATTGCGCAATCAAGTTTTGCTCTCGACATATTTAAAGCGTCGATTTCTCTTATACCGAGAATAGCACCACCACAACATTTATCTTTCTCTCTATAGAATAATGATTTTGCACCGGTAACTTCGATTAATTCATCCAAAGAGTGAGGGTTTTCTGGATCGTCATAATTATCATATATCTTAGTCGGTTTTATGTAATGGCAACCATAATGTGCTGCCACTTGAATTTCTTCCAAAGGTCTGACAACTTTTTCTTTGATATTATCTATTCCATAATCCTCATGGAGCATTCTCGCGAAATGCTTAACAATAACCGTACCTTTGTATTCAAGATTGTATTTTACAAGTTTCTTGTTCATATCGTCAAGAGCTTCTGGATTATGTATGAAATGATAATTTGCTTCCTGAAGTGTTTCAGTACATGCTGAACATAACGTGACGACGTCTAATTCCTGTTTTTCCGCCATTGCAAGGTTTCTTGCCGCCATAAGAAATCCTGCATCTTGATTGAGTGATCTAATAGGAAATCCACAGCATGTAAATTCGAGGATGTCAACTAATTCTATACCTAATTTTTCTGCAACATTTCTGGCAGAAAGCTCGTAATTAAGCCCTCTTGCCGGAACTGTACAGCCTAAAAAAAGGGCAAATTTCATTACTCTACCTCCATAATTTCATACCCAAAAATATAAGCACTCGATGAATCTAAATCTTCAAAAAAATAATGATTTTATCAATTTGGAATAAAAAATTTTAATCTTGTTCTATAACTCGTCTTGCAATTTCACCTACACCGAAATCATCGAGAATTTTTCTAACAGGCATCGGATCCTCTGGAATAGACGGCAGATTAATTTTTTCGCGTCTCTTGTTGAGATCTCCGACCTCAAAAAGTCTTCCGAATTTGTAAATTTCACCGGCTTGAAGTTCGAATGCTTTGTGTACTATACCGTGTTTGACTGCGATATTTTTTAATGCCATCATAAGTTCTGTAATCATAACATCTTGGGGACATCTTTCCTGACAGGCACCACATCCGGAACATAACCATACAAACTCACTGTTAAGAACTCGATCTCGCATTCCCAGAAGAACCATGTGTATTATTTTACGAGGATTGAATTCTTCATCGAACTCACGAACCGGACATGATACAGAACAAGTTCCGCATGCGAAACATTTCGTTATAGGTTCTCCACCCGGTGTGTTCTTCACTTCTTCAACGAAAGATGGGTCGAGAAGTTCTGCTTGAATAACTTCCATTTAACACCTCTTACGAATGCTTTTCACTGCTAGTTTTGAAAAGTGAAAATAAGATGATTTAGGAGTAAATCAAGGTATTTCTTGTGATGTTGTTAGGATTTTGTAGAAGCAAATTCACATTATTACTTTATCTATAAAACAACCCCTCACCATTAGTAAAAACGGTAAGGGGCTTTCATTTCTGCACAAGTTAAACCAAAATTAAATAAAAGGAGTATTCAGTATTTTATCTACGAACTTTGGATATGTATTCTACGCCCACTCTTCGGTTTATTGCACGTCCTTCAGGAGCTTCGTTGTCGCCTATAACCTCTTCGTATGTAGTTCCGTCATCTTTCATTTTAGAAAGCGCATACGGTTTGTCCGGACCGAATCCTTTCGATACAAGTTCGATACTGTGATCTTTTAACCATATATTTAAGTCTTTTTCCGAATCAATATTAAGCAGCTGAATTAAATAAACTCGAAGATTCTTGAGCTCTCTATTAGAACGCTCTTCCGATAATTCCTGATTTCGTCTTCTAAGACCGATAATATCCGTATGACCTCCGATAACCACTTTAACCGCTTCACCACCGCGCTCACCGAGTTCGATAATACGCTTAGCTACAGCTTCCATTCGACTGTGATAATATGGAGACAAAGCAACCGGCTTATCAAAAGAGAATACAACAAGCAATGCAGATTCAACTCCGAACACTTTGTCCACCTGGTCGACGATTAGTGTTTCAGATAACGCTTCACCGACAGCACCAATTTGGTCGGTTGCTGAGACTTTTGCATAATAGAACTTGCCACCCTCGATGTATTCACCGCTTTCAAGTTTCCAGTCCCATGATACTGATGCTGGTGGTTCGCCCTTGCCCGCACTGATAGTTTTCACCTTGTCGCCACCTAACTCGAAGAGCTCGACTCTGTATGAAACAATTGGGTTGTCTGTTTTAACTGAAAGATTGATAGTGTTGCCGGGATTCTCAACATTAATCCCTTTTGGTATCTTTCTGCCTGGAAATGGCTTAAATATAACACCATCAGGCGTTAGACGAATTATAACATGTGGTTGATCCGCAGGATATTGACCTTCACCCCAAGCAAACACACGAGCCCACAAATAAAACGGAATATATTTATTCATCTGTTCTTTAAGATTAGCTGCTCTAAGGAACGAAGTTTCGAGCAAGGATTTTCCTTCTTTATCTGTGGCATAACCTTCAAGAAGAAGCATTACATCCGGGTTTCGTTCCATAATTTGCTTAAAAGTAAGAGCTTCTTTAGTAAAATCTACAGTTTTCTCTGTTTCGCCTTTCTTGAATTTTATTGTCTGCATTTTCTGAGCTGCAGTAAGCTTTGGCATTTCCGGAACAAGTTCTACACGTCGGTTTTCATGCCTGATCTTTGGAAGGAATCGTTCAATACCAACATATCTCTTTCCTTTGCCAGCTCGTTTTTTAGCAAGATCGGAAACATCTTCTTTTACTATCTGGTCTTTATTAGTAACTTTTGGAAGGAGATAGTTATAAACTGCATCTTGCCTTTTCAATGCGATATCCTTGTTGCCCTCGCCATCGCTCTCGACATCGTAATAACCGGCGATCCTCACGACAACATCAGGATTTATCGAAATTCTAGAACCCATTTTATCAAGTATTCTCTTGTATCTTGGGAGTATTTCAGCGCTTTTTGGTTCGAAGAAAATGATTGGGATAACAGGTTCTTCAGTTTCCTGGAATGTAATTCTTGTAACGTGCAATGTATCCTGACGGAATGTCACAGTAGGTGTAGGTGCTGGGAATATTTGAATCGAAACCTCACCCACATTGTTGCCTTCGTCTAATTCGTCAACTTTACCGCTAATTTTCGGGATGTCAGAACCGTCATCGTCAGCAGCACAGAAAATCGTATATTCACCGGGCAGGAAGTCCTGAAACTTCACTGTTTCTGTGTATTCCTCACCTGGTTTCATTTTGAGTATTTCACCGGTTCCCAAAAGAGAATAAGTGCCATCAGGTTTCCTTGAATATACTGAATAAGTTACATTTTTGGCCGGGCTACTTGTGAGATTTTTTAATGTAACATCAACATTAGTTTCATCACCCGGTTTAAGACGTATCATTTTTGGTTCCACAGAAACAATTGTGAAATCCCATACCGGGACAGGATTGGGTAAGTTGAAAATCGCAGAGAACTTATGGGAGGTTGCACCAGCCTCATTAAGATGAGTAAGTGGATAAGCGAATGCATAATCGAAACCGAATATCCACTCCTTTTTAAGTCTCCAACCCAGACCGAAAGTTAATTCCTCTGTGCTGTATCCGGCTCTAATACCTACCATTTGCTTATAGAACCATCTTTCAGCTCCAAAATGCGGTGTTATATAGCCATCACCTAAGGTATTATATTGAATATCGGCAGCTATGAGTGTGTTACTGATAGGCGTAATTCCCACACCAAACCTAATGTCCATAGGGTATTTTCCTGCATTTTTAATATCGTCCGGAGTTACACCGGGAGGTAATTCTGTAATAATAGGATCCACATCGGAGAATAACGCTAAATCTGGTTGGAGAATATTGCATGCGCTGGCACCTATAGTAAGGAATTTGTTGTATCGCCAGACAAATCCAGCATCCAAAGAAAATGCCATTTTTGAAGTTCCATCTTTGAAAACATCATCGTAATATTCTTCTTGCTCAGGTCCTGGCTCAAAATTTTTCTCGTTATAACCAACACCATCCATCCTAAATGCCAATCCAATAGAAAGAGGATGTTTGCCAAAGAAAGTTGCGGGTTTCCAACCAAAGCGATGAGAGAAACCGAGTTTTAAATGGTTTTCTGAGAAGACATCGGACATAAGGTTTCTCCATGAGAAACCATAACCCAGTAGAGTTCTATATTGACCTACAACGCCAATATGACCAACTCCGATGTTATCACCCTCGATTCCCACGAAGAGCTTGTTGAAACTTCCGGTAAGAGAAATGTACTCGAAAGTTGTCATACCGGCGACATTCCAATCCAAAGCATTGGCGTCATCTGCAACACCAACAAAGGATCTTCCCATACCTAATGGTCGAGCA
>JAUXEQ010000064.1 GCA_030620455.1 bacterium
AATATATTATTAAAAGTTGTAAAGAATCAAGAATTTTGGGTTGTTTCATAAAAAATCGCACGAAAAATTTAATTCAACAGGAATGAATTCTATATGCAAATGAGCTAAACAGCTAATCCATTTTTTTCAAGCTTTTCCTGGCAGTTAAGACAGTTCTCGGCATATGGTATAGCTTTTAATCTTTCATTTTCAATAGCTTCACCGCATACTAAGCATTTTCCATAAGTTCCTTGTATAATCCTAAAAAGAGCGGCATCTATAGCATCGATAAACATTCGCTGATGTTCCGCGATTGTAATAGATCTTTCCTGTTCATCTGTTACGCTGCTCATATCCGCTGGATGAGTTCTGAAAGCAGAAACCTGACCAAGACGTTCTCTAACGTTTATAGATAGACTTTCCCGTTCGAATTTTTCTAATTCCTCAACGAGTTCTTTTTTTAATTCCAATAAAAGCTTCTCAAACTTGTCTAATTCTCTTTTACGCATATTTCCTCCACAATTTTCGGAAACAAATTTTATAATTATACTCTGTTAAAGTCAAGTTATTTATGTATTTTTGCTGGAATTTATCATTTATGTAACTTCTATTTAACTCAGTCTTGACAGTTCTATATTTTGAGTATTTCTTGATTTATCAAAGAAAAGTGTTTTCGAAAAAAAAAAGCAACATGAGAGGTGCCCATGAAAAAGTATGTAATAAACAATGTAATCGAAGGTCGAGTGTGGGTTATTCGGGATAAAGTGGGTAATCCGATCGACGACATCGATACCGACATGATCTATCATAATAAACATCTTGCGATAACAGACATAAACGAAATGGGGAATTATGCCTTTGGTAATTTGAATGATTGGAAAGATTTTCCAATGAAAGCAAACCCGGGAGATATTTTAGTCGTAGGTGAGAATTTCGGAGCAGGATCCTCGAGGCAGCATGCAGTAGACTGCTTTATTGCACTGGGAATTGTTGCTATCGTTGGTGAAAGCTTCGGTGCAATATATTATAGAAACGCAGTTAATGCTGCTCTTCCTATTTTTGTCGTTAAGGGAATTATGAATTCAAAAATTGCATCTGGCAATGTTATTCAAATAAATATTATTTCTGGGAAGCTCTATGATAAAACTGGGAATTTCGAGTTGCCATCTGCGATACCATTATCCGACGTTCAGTTACAGATAATCGAATGTGGCGGGATTCTCCAATTAGCAACAAAAATCAAATGATTTGAATTGTTTGTTGTTGGTTCGGAGATTTGATAGCGTATAACATAGAGTTTGCACAATCTATGGTTGATACGAGTTTAATAGTTTATGCAAGAAGTAATGGAAAATCAATGATACAACTTATTGGAGCCCACATGTCTATTAGTGGTGGTGTAGACAAAGCCATCGATAGAGGAGAAAAGCTGGAATGTACTGCAATTCAGGTTTTTGTGGGAAGTAATTTAAGACTTTTCAGCAAGCCACTGGATTCAAAAACTTTGCGTTCTTGGTATGAGAAGTTAAAAAATGCAGAGTATTTGCAGGCTATTTTGGCTCATGCTGGATATTTTATAAATTTAGCTTCACCAGACAACGAAAAGTGGGGCAAATATATTGAAGCTCTTGCAGATGAATTAAACAAATGCGATCAACTTAGCATAGAAAATCTAACTCTTCATCCCGGTTCTACTTTAGGCGATTCAGTTGAATGGGGAATAAAGCGAATTGCATCCGCAATTGATATTGTTTATGACAAATATAGGCCAAACTCGAATATTGCATTGGAAACCGATGCAGGTCAAGGATATCATATAGGATGGCGTTTCGAGCATCTCAGGGATATAATAGAAGCTTCTGCTCATAAAGAAAAATTGAGAGTAGTTTTTGATACGGCGCATGCATTTGCTGCGGGATATGATTTTACGAGCAAAACTAAATATGAAAAAATGTGGCATGAATTCGACGGTATAATTGGTTTGGAGAAACTTGTGGGGCTCCATATCAACGATTCTAAAAAATCATTGGGGACACGAAAAGATAGACATCAACATATAGGCAAAGGATATATCGGTGTCGAAGCTTTCAGAT
Source organism: bacterium (assembly GCA_030620455.1). Lineage (GTDB taxonomy): Bacteria > UBP14 > UBA6098 > B30-G16 > B30-G16 > JAUWMV01. The sequence continues at coordinate 2,073 of JAUXEQ010000064.1, forward strand.
ATATTATGCAGGACGCAAAGTTTATTTCTATACCCAAAATTCTCGAAACTCCCAAGGAGAACAATTGGGACAGATTGAATCTGAAACTTTTGTGGTATCTGGCAAATAAGAAACCAAATTAACGTTCTAGGACAATTTATGAGTAGAGTGATGGGAATAGATTTCGGTTTAAAAAGAGTGGGTATAGCACTTTCTGATCCCGCAGGGAAAGTAGCGCTTCCATATACAACACTGGAGGAGGAATCTGAAGAGAAGTTATTTAACCTAATCGTTTCAATTGTTAGGGAAAAGGATGTCAAATTAATAGTTTTAGGATTGCCGATTCATCTTTCTGGTGATGAGTCAGAAATGAGCGAACTTGTTAGGGAAGCTGGTCGTAGGCTTGAAAGAGAATTGAAGGTTAAAGTTGTTTATTGGGATGAAAGGTTGACGTCGAAGGAGGCAAGGCACATTTTGGTTAATGCCAAAAGGACATTTAGGAAAAAAGGTGTTTATAAAGGAAAGAAAAGTCATATCGATAAGATCGCAGCTACGTTGATTTTGCAGGGATATCTGGACTTAATACGGAAGGATGATTTCCACGATGAAATTTGATATTTTGAAAATTTTCAAGTGTGAATCTAAGCAAAAGAAACTGAAGATAATTGGAATTGTACTAATGTTTTTTGGTATATTAGTATTGTGGGTGTTATATCAAGCATTTGGAGAAAGCTCACCAATTCAATTTAAAAATCCTAAGTACATTGAGATTCCCGTTGGGTCTACAACATATAATGTAGCGAAAATTCTGGTTAGTGAGAAATTAATATATCGTCCTAGGCTTTTCATTGTGCTTGCAAGGATTACCGGTTTTGATCGCAAACTTAGAGCAGGTTATTTTAAATTCGAATATCGTCCTTCTATGTGGGGAGTTATAGGTAAATTAACATCGGGTGGTAGTTTTGATGTTAAACTAACTATTCCAGAGGCTTATACTATTTACGAGATTGGCTCATTAGTGCAATGTGAACTCAAAATAGATTCGTTGCAGTTTGTTACTGGATGTTCGGATACTAAAGTTTTGAGGAAGCTAAATATTTCAGCCTTATCGATGGAAGGATTTTTATTTCCGGAGACATATCTTGTGCCAAAGGATATCCAATCTGGAAGTCTAATCGTTCTAATGTACAATGAGTTCCAGCGACGTTGGCAGCCTGAATGGGATATTAGACTCGATGAGATCGAGTTTAGTAAACTTGATATTGTGATATTAGCATCGATTATCGAAGCTGAAGCTCATGTGAAAAATGAGCAAAGGCAGATATCATCGGTATATCACAATCGTCTGTCAAAAGGAATGTTGCTTCAGGCTGATCCGACTGTAGCGTATGGAATGGGTAAGATAAATCAACCGCTATTGATTAAGGATTTAAAAACTCCTTCGGTCTATAACACTTATATTCACAGTGGATTACCTGCAGGACCTATATGTAATCCGGGTGAGGATGCAATTATTGCAGCATTATATCCAGAAACAACTAGTTATTTATATTTTGTTTCTCGACGAGCTGATGGTACGCATAAATTCTCTCGAACACTTATAGAACATAATAAAGCCATACAGGAGATTAAAAGGAATCTAAGAAATAATTGATTTAACATCATTATCTTGACTAATTTAATGAGTTTTATACATTTCACTTGTCACAGTAAAAGCGTGACTTAAATTCGACTCTTGGATTAATGGGGTCGTGGTGTAGCTTGGTAAACACGTCGGCCTGTCAAGCCGAAGATCGCCAGTTCAAATCTGGTCGACCCCGTTATTTGAGAATTTTGTATCCAGCAAGTCGATTAAATATTAATTGTAGCTTGGCAAACACGTCCCGACATTATCATTGGAAACCATGACTATCCTATACAGTTCCTTCGATATTTGATCCATCTTGCGCAGGATTTTGTCAATGCGTGCGGCGTAAATATGCTCGATGTACAGGTTTGTCCTTTCATATTATTTCAAATACACAATCCTCTTTCTCGCTGTCTATCTCTTGAATTGACTATTGTTCCGCCCCGTCACCATCTGAACCACGGATAACACGGATTAGAAGATTTCACGGATAACCCACATCCCCACCAAATGGTGGTTAGTGGTTGTGAATCCCAGTTAATCCGTTAATCTGCGTAACCTGTGGTTCAGACTATTTCAAATACACCACCCTCTTGCTCGCCATCCATCCATTTTCCATCCTCGTCCTCACCAGATACATCCCCGATGCAATTGTTTCATCGGGTTGCCAGATGAATGTGTGGTGCCCTGAACAAGGCGCTGTTGCGCCTCGCCCTGTAACAAGGGGCATCAGCCCCTTGTTCACAACAACATTCCCCCGTAAGTTGTATATCTTAGTTTACTTTCCCTCCGATGTGGTAATGGCTACAATAAATTGAACGGGTTCGGGAATCTTTATTCTTCAGTAGTTCTTGTGTTTTCTATGTATTAGTCCCAATATACAATTGTCCATGTTGCAACAAAGCCGATAAAGCGATTTGGAAATATTTTGAATTCTCTGTAGCCCGATAATTTTAACATTTTTATTAATTCCCTACGGCTTAAAAGTCGCAAAGGATTTGTGTTTAATTTACCAGGTTCCATTTCTGAACCCTTGACATTTCGCATTATCCAATAAAAGAACTTAAGGGGTAAATATCCCCCGAGAATTAAATATGTATGTGTTTCAATAGGGAAATATCGATTCGGTGTCGTAATCATCCCTCTTCTACATGTCCTTCTTATCTCCATTAGAAAGGAAAGTTGTGCTTCTATATCACCCACATGTTCTAAAACAGCATTTGAAAAACCAATATCAAAACTTTTGTCTTGAAATGGAAATTTTCTACCATTATAGATTACAACATTGATTAATGGATACTTTTCTTTCATGGCTCGGAAATTCTCAATTCCCAAAGCAGTAATTTGCTCGGGATAAGGATATTGTGATTCTAACAAGTTTTCATACCTGAAAACTTCCCTATCTGTTGGACCAATATCCAATATTCTTTCCATTTTGGTAGGCTTCATATAGGAAAGAAACTGGTTGTATTTTTTGAGCCGCTGTTTAGGACCATATTTCTTTTTAAAATTTCCAATAATTCTACCCATCGAATATATCTCCTCGGTTAAAATATCCCTGATGAATCCTCAAAGTTTCTCATTTATTCCATTATTCCATCTGTATGACTCAATTAAAAAAATTGATTTTCCAACATAGATGGCGTCTGTTACCCAGTATACTCCCGCCCCAATCACCATCGCAAACGAAAAAATGATAATGTTACGCAACTTATACTTCCTTTTTATTGCAAGTAAAATATCTTCTTACTCGCCGTTCTTCCGTCTTCCGTCCACGCTCTCACAAGATATGCGCCACTGGCAATTGTTTAATCGGATTGCCAGATGAATGTGTGGTGCCCTGAACAAGGCGCTGTTGCGCCTCGCCCTGTAACAAGGGGCATCAGCCCCTTGTTCACAACAACATTCCCCTGTAAGTTGTATATCTTAGTTTACTTTCCCTCCGATGTGGTGATAGCACACGAGGAATTGAACGAGTTCTGAGTTGTTTCATCACAAGCGATGTGTTTCAATGCATCGCTATGTCGCACAATATTATGTTTTTCGTAGATATAAATCTTATATACGAAAAGCAATCCCACCAGCCTGAGAGCAATTACAAGTACCTCGCAATTAATCGAGCCATAAACGCAAATGCGATTTCGCAAACGGCTCACAATTGCATCCAAATAGCGGACGGATGCAGTGCACTTAGTCCTTTGGATGCCGTATATGTGTCGAATTCAACTGTTTGCCGATGAAATCGCTGAAGCACGAAGCAATGGTAGCTCCACTCACAGTGAAACGGCAAACCTCGATTGTAGCATCCTCATTGATTATACCTGAATATGTTCTTGTTTCGGGACCATTCACTACTCGGACATCATACGCTTGTGATGTCGTAGCATTATCGCAATTACTAAACCAATCAACTTGAACAATGTATTCGCCTCTGGGAGCGCTGTCCCAGAAGATGTTTTCCGGAGTGCCATTAATATAATCCGAACATTTATTGTCTCTGTCAAGTGTTCCACCGGTTGTGGTTAATTGATTCATATACCAACACATATCACCATTCGGTTCGATAACCCATAGATCAATATCGATGGCATAAGCATTGTGCCATGTGAGCGTAACTTGAACATCGCCGGTTCCGGGAGTCGGTGTTGGTGTCGGCGTGCAATCGCATTCGCCTTCGATAGGGTCGGTAATACTCGAAAAGCTTAGATGTTGTGATACATGATTATTCCAACAAGACCACGCTCCGTCAATTACGACATTATAAATATACATATGGCTCTTAGGACCTGGCGGAGTTGAAAAAGTTCCCGATTCGTGCATCTCGACGCAAAAAGTATAAACTCCCTGAGAGAGATACCAATTGCCTGAACTTGCCCAGCCGATATGTCCCGATGGAGCAAAAGTTGCACTATGCTGTCCGCAAACCGGTGCAGTATTGACTGTAGGATATTTCAAAGAGCATGTTACAGGGGTAAGATAAAGCCATTTCGACGATGAATTATTAGTGATATTGATTGCTCCGTCGTAGTAATCGTCCCACGACGAAAATGCAGGGAACCACGGCGATAATTCATAAGTCCAGGCGGAAATAGTCTTGTTTTCAGCATCGTAAATACCCGGATAGCGCTCTGCCTCGCCTGTTGTCTGGTTAATTCTGTAAATCTTATAGCACTCGGGGTCGCGGTCGCCTGAAACAGGAATAGTAACTTTCACCGGCGCCGCAAAAACAAAGCCATCCGGACCAAAACGATACACACACGATGCAATCGTATCACCGGGAATAAGAGGAGCATCTGTAGATGTGTCTCTCTCTATAGAAAAAACCATAGTTCCATTTTCACCTGTTCGAGTTTTAGGAACAGCATACATTGGAACTGTAATTTTTGCGCCGCTTTCAGTCTCTATTTCGCCTTCCTCATTTGAGCAGACAGCTCCCGATGCCGTGAATATAGCACTGTCATCACCATTATTATCATCGCTGCAACTGCTGCAGCCAGAAATCAAAACCAGCAATCCAACAAGCAGCAGCATCCATAATAACTTAAACCTCATAATAGACCTCCTTCAACTTGATATTAAGGTTGTATCTTTTTCTATCTGAATTCTCTCTTTCGCTCCATTTTCCAACAACTTACATAATTTGCATCATCCAATTTTAACATTTTCCCCATGTGAAATGACTTTATCCCCCGGTTATTTTTCTTCGGAACTTAGGGGAAATAATCTGGAATTCAAGGAGAATCTTTCGGTTCCTGTGGAAATATCCCAGTAACCAGGGGAAATGTTTCATCGGGTTGCTAGATATAAACCCCCTTTTGTCCTTCGGACATTTTCACCCAGTGGGGGACAATTTCATAGGCACTCGTGTTTCTGTGTCCCCCTTTGGGGGAAACTCCGCCACAGGCGGTAAAGGGGGTTAAGAATTTTCCTTGCAAATCGTAGATGTAAACAAGGGGCTGTAGCCCCTTGCGCAACAACTTGAGATATCGATTTGCATGGGAGATGCATAGGAACGCTCTCGTGTGTGCGACGGAAATGTGCGCGATGTATGGTTTTTTTCATACATATTATTTCAAATACACAATTTTCTTGCTCGTTGTCCGTCTCTTGGATTGACTATTGCTCCGCCCCGTCACCATCTGAA
>JAUXEQ010000299.1 GCA_030620455.1 bacterium
ATTGCTAAAAGATTGGGATGAACACCTGCCAAATTTAACGTTTCAATGAATTTTATAGCCTCACCAACAGTGGTCAATTTACCAGCAGCACCAGCAATCTCACCTACTTCGACCTCGAGACCTAATCCCCATTTGGTAACCGGAGCTGCCAATCTAATTGAGACTGCAATATTATATTCCAGTTCTAAATACGATGCATCGATAGCAAAACTAGTGTATCCAGCATTGTATTGTGCATTCATGAGATCTTCGTCATATTTTACTACATCCTCAGTAGGTTCTTTGACGGTTGTATGATCGGCATGGATAAAGAAAGGCATTGAAAATCTTTCTTTCAAAGCATAGTTAATTATTTCCTCAACATACTTCTTAGGGGTTTGTCCTGTATATCCACCAGACAGATTAGCTTCGGTTTTAGCAAGTTCAAATGCAACAATTGAATCCATCTCCTCAGCGGCACGCATTATTCCCGGTATAACAAGCGGAATTCGAGCATTACAAGCCATTATTATTAACTTATCATCGATTATTGCATCGAAAATGTCTTTTGAATTCATAATTAATAACTGCGAATTCTTCCCAATAATATTCAGTATATTTTCTGGACGTCTGGCTAACAATTTTTCACGTTGAGAATCAGTCATTATTTCCTCCTCTAAATGTAAATAAAGAATGAAATTGCATAATTAAGTCAAGTAATATTGATGTTTTTCAAAGCATTTGTATAATTAATGGCAATATCTCTTAAAATTTGCTGTTATAATCCACTGAATTTAATATACTTGAATCTTAACTTAAACTATTAGCATAATATAAAATTTCCCATTAATATTTATTTAATGAGAATTCCATACTTGATATTTTTAGAGAAAAAGCATTATTTATATCCTCAAAACATTCGATAAAACTTGCTCCGCTCGAGGAGGACATATATGAGAGACTATCTATTATGGTTTATTATCGGTGGTGTGTTTATAATCACTGAGATATTCGTACCCGGTTTTGTACTAATCTGGTTTGGAATCGGTGCGATTATAGCGGGTTTTTCAGCTCTTTTAGGCGCAAGCCAACCGTTCCAAATTGCAATCTTCTTTGTGATATCGATAGCTTCCCTTGTTATCACAAAAGTATTCATGAAAAAGAAGGAGGAAAAAGAAACATATAAAGTAGGCGCAGAACGACTGCTAAGAAAAACAGCTATTGTTACAAAAACCATTATTCCAGGAAATTTTGGAGAAGTTAAGATCGAGGGGGAACTCTGGATTGCACAAGCTAATGAGAAAATCCGTTATGATGAAAAAGTTATAATTGAAAAGATCGATGGCGCACATCTGGTTGTATACAAAATAAATTAGTCATAGATTTAACCAAGGAGGTATTATGTTTACTATCTTGATAATAATAATAGCGTTTTTCCTCTTCATAATAGTAGCATCCTCGATAAGAATTATCCGACCATGGCAAAAGGGAGTGGTGGAACTTTTAGGACGATATAACAGAACAGTGACCTCTGGATTGAGAATTATTATACCATTCTTCGAGAAAATACGCAAAGTTGACATGCGAGAACAAGTTGTTGATGTTCCACCTCAAGGAGTAATAACGAAAGATAATGTTGTCGTTGCAGTCGATGCTGTGGTCTATTACGAAATTACTGATCCCATCAAAGTGCTCTACAATGTTGCTAATTTCTATCTTGCATCCACAAAATTAGCCCAGACCAATCTTCGAAACGTAATAGGAGACCTTCAACTCGATGAATCACTGACTTCACGGGAAAAAATAAATACAACACTTCGAACAATTCTCGATAAGGCAACGGATAAATGGGGTGCACGAGTAACCCGTGTGGAGCTTCAGCGAATCGAGCCACCAAGTGATGTTACCGCCGCAATGCACCGTCAGATGAAGGCTGAACGCGAGCGTCGAGCTGTGATTCTCGAAGCAGAAGGAATTAAGCAATCTGCAATTCTCAAAGCTGAAGGTGAAAGACAGGCGAGAATATTAAGAGCAGAGGGTGAAGCGGAAGCAATTAAAAAAGTAGCAGATGCCGACAAATTTAAGCTTTTAACAGTTGCTGAAGGTGAAGGACAAGCTATAGAACGCGTTTATAACGCTATTCACAATGGCAACCCAACGCCGGATCTTATAACAATCAAATATTTAGAAGCTCTTGCAAAGATTGCGGATGGAAAAAGCAGCAAGATGTTTATTCCGTACGACGCATCTGCAACACTCGGTTCACTGGCAATGGTTAAGGAAATTTTTACAGATATGAAACCAGATAAAGGTTCTGAATAGAAAATTTTTTAATTCTATAGAGTATTGAAATCGAAAATTAAGCACTTTTGTAAATTATGAATTAAAAAGTTCAAATGCTTGAAAATAATGCTAAAACAGACCTAAAACAACGTTGGGAGGAAATATGACATTAAAGCTCGTAATAATCTCTTTAATAATTATAGGTTCAGTTTATGGTGTGTGTTTCGATGCTTTCCAAGGTGTTCAATTCGGTTCACCAATTCAGAATATC
>JAUXEQ010000035.1 GCA_030620455.1 bacterium
TGTCTGAATTTCAACGAATTCATCAACTTTCCCCTGTTCAGTTGCGATTCCAGCTTTGATATTTATACCACCAACATCTATAGCCAATATCTTTTTTTTCATAGTTAATTCCTTGTATCACATTTGCAGGAAATTAATCTCAGTAATTTCATAAACCTATTTCCCTATCATTTCGATTCGGAAAGTACATAATCCTTTATTAAGTTCTTCATCGAAATTTGACAATGTCTCCTTAAAATCTACAGAACCACTAAATAGTATTTCAATTTCAATACCTTTTTGCTTAATCCATTTCAAAAGAGATTTTCTATCCATATAATTGTAGATAGATAAAATATTAGCAAATGTATTCCAGCATTGCTCACCTATGCTGTCGGCATTTTCTGGAACAATAATCGTAACTTTTGCCGAAGACGACAACTCTGGCAAATTTGCAACAGTTTTTGCAGCAAACCATAGATTAACTGCGCTATTGTCATTACTTTCAATTTCCTCTAAATTCCAAATATCTATTTCAAAAGTTAAAAAATTAGGTTTTGTTATTATAACTCTAAGAATATTAGTATCAATAACATCCAGTTCAGAAAAAAAGAAGTATATTTCGTAATCTGAATTTAATATAGGAACACCTAGAAGATTAAACTTCGTTTCGCTGGGATGCAACTTCCCAATAAATCGACCAAAACCTTTAGAAGAACTAATGCAATATAAAATATCATTGTGCAATTCTTGCTTAAATTCCTCCCTAATTTTGAAATCTATTGTTGGCTCCACAAATGGCTTTATCCAAAGAATTTCAGCAGGACTAAAGGTAACAGCAGTAATTTCTAACAGTGCGTAAGGTTTATCTGTAGTTTCATTAGGATCTGTAAATAGAATTATTCTTTCGTCACCACCTATTTTAGAACCAAGTTTTCTTCTAAGAAAGTTAAGAGATCTATAAGATACATAAGTATTGGGAAACCCAATTCCCTTTAATAGAATGATTGAACTTGGGTTTCTGTTTAAAATCTGCCTGAGGATCGGAGCTACACGCTCAATTGTATCTTTATATGACATATTCCAATATCCTAAGGTTCTACCTGTAATGAATTTAGTTTCGGTAAAATTGGAAAATTTTAGTTCAACTTCAGCTCTACTTCCTAAACGTAATATACTATCCGCTATTAAGGATTTATGTACGTGATAGTTAATAGGATGCAGTCTATCTGAAATATTAGGGAATTTATTACTTAAATAATACAAAACATTTATAGCACGTTTGTTTGCGAGTTCACTCCCCTTTTCAATAGTCGTAATATCATCAAAAGATGGCGAGAAAAAACCTGAAATGTAAAGCTGTGCGTCAGGATTTATATTTAATAATTCACCCCACCAATCAAGCTTGTTTCTCTCAGATCTTGGAATTTCCGAAATTCTATTTCGAAAGAATAATTTACTGGATCGCCAAGGTATTTTATACCCCTGAGATATTTCTTCACTAATAACAATGGAATCGTTTTCTATAATTATCTTTGGATGGTTCAATTTGGATGTTTCAACCTGACAAATTGATAAGATAAACAAAAAAGAAAGAATTAATAAAATTTTAGTCGAGTTCATAGAATTCGACTCTCCTATCCTGAAATATATGATTTCTTTGCGTAATATATTTATCTAATGCATCATTAGGATTAATTTCCACAATTCCAATATAATTTTCATCCTCAGGAGCTGATTTTAAAATATTACCTTTGGGGTCGTAAATTATGCTCGAACCAGTGAATTTTAGTGATGTATTACCAATTTCATCTTCACCGATTCTATTAGCCAATATAATAAACACCCTATTTTCAACTGCTCGCGCATAACTAGCCTTTTGCGAATATGGCATTATAAGATTTGCAGAATGAAGAATAACTTGGGCACCAGCAAGAGCCAATGTTCTATATGTTTCAGGAAAAATCCAATCGAAACAAATGAGCATGCCAAAACTAACATTTCTAAATTTAAAAGGTCTAAGCTTTATATTTCCAGGTTTGAAAAAAAGCTTTTCGGAATCGAAGAGATGAATTTTTCTATATAAAATAAATTCACCATCTGGCATAACAGCCATTGTGGAATTGAAAATATCGTCGTTGTGAATTTCAGGGAAACCTCCCACAATCATTCCGTTAATTTGTTTCGCCCATTTAACCATCGCCTTATATGTAGAGCCAGATCCTGCAAGTTCTGCTATTTGAAGAAGTTCTTCCTTACTTTCGAAAAGGTAACCACTAAGAAAAAGCTCAGGAAAAACTAAAACATCTGTAGATATTCCCTTAATAGCCTTATCTATTAAAAAAATATTATACTCACCCATTGCTCTTTTGGGAGAATATTGAAAGAATCCAACTTTCATCAATCAAACTCCGATCGCCAATCCTTATCCCCAACTTGATATTCTAATAATAACGCTTGAACAGAACCTATTGGAATCTTTGAAACCATCTTAACAGGCATCTTTGAATAATCGTCAGTAAGCCATATCTCCATACGTCCTTCACGACGAAATAAACCCTCAGTTTTAATCACTGGTTCGATAACAATACACTGGAAGGTTCCTGCAGGAACTTCTACAGTTTCTCGTCTATGGACGATAATACTAATCGGGTAGTTTCCACCATTATCGTGGTATGGTAATGGAATAGTGTCCTTTGGGGAAAATTCGAGAGTTCTGATATAATAAAAAGCGGATATAATATCCTGAACTTTTGGGTATGTCTCTACTTCAAATTTATTTTTCCTTGTGGCAATGTGATTATCCTGATCAAAATAGATCGAATATGTTACATGATATTTTCCTTCTTTAACTTTCTTATAAAAATACCAAGGATAAAAACTATCAACGTCCATGAAGCTTTCTATAAAATCATTAACTGGATATATAAGTTTAATAAAACCAGAAGACAATGCTCTTATTCGAAGCCAATAACATATATGATTGTCTCTATCTACAATATCGACAACTTCAAGAATTCCATTACCACCTTTGAGCGGGATTTTTCCCACTCCAGGAAGAGCAACATATATACCAAAATCCAAATACTCTCCTACACCAAATGCATTAATATTATTAGGTTGTGGTATCTCCACTCCATCAAAAGCTTTTAATGCTTTTTCTCTATCCTCAGGTGATTGAATTTTTCCAAAGGAAATGCTAAAAAAGAGAATAAATATATATAAATATAAAAATGTCCTTTTATTCCTTAATTTAGAAAGAAGAATTCTCATTACTCAATCCTTAAATTTTTTTGATAACCTTTATTGATTTTATTCTCTGACCATCAACCTGATCTACAATAAAAGATATTTTATCCTCAAAATTTACTTTTTCCCCAGGTTTAGGTATCGCACCAATAAGGTCGTATATCAAACCGCCAACAGTTTCCGCTTCCTCATATTCAATTTCAATATCTAATAATTCAGCCAATTCATCTATAGAAACTCTCCCATTAACAAGCCAAACATTAGAATCAAGCTTATTGATTAGTTCCTCTTCCATATCGTATTCATCCTGAATTTCACCTATAATTTCTTCCAATAGGTCTTCCATTGTAACAATACCTGCAACACCACCATACTCATCAACCACGACAGCTATGTGAACTCTCTGACGTTTGAACTCCTCCAAAAGGTCGCTTACCAGTTTTGACTCTGGAACATAATAAGGTTTCCTGCATATTTCTAATAGATTAATCTCATTATTATTACTATCACCAAGTGCAAGGAGTAAATCTTTTGCGTAAATAATTCCTACAATATCGTCAATGTTCTCCCCGTATAATGGAATTCTAGAATGTCCATGTTTATTAATCACATCGATAACTTCAAGGTAATTTGAATTAGCACTCATGTAAACCATATCTATCCTTGGCACCATAACTTCTCTGACGGTAGTCTCTACAAAATCTATAATATGTTTAATCATCAGACGTTCTTCATCCTCAATTTTAGTCGAGCTTTGATCGTCTGCAATGTAAGCCAATTGTTTCTGAACAGCCAAACTTTTTACACCTTTCATTCCAGCGAGATTAAGAATCAAGTTTAACAACAATTTTGCAATGACCTTAAATGGGAAGGTTAGTATATATACAGCTCTTATAACTCTTGAATTCTTTAATACATCCTCTCTCCGCCAATTAACAGCTGAAGATGGAAGCACATTAAGTAAGAGAACGATAACAACACTTATAAAAAGCCCTTCAGTTATTATTAACGTCCACAATGAAGAAAAATCTAACTGAATTAAATAGTAATGAAGAGATGTAACGAATAGAAAAATAAAAATAATTTTTGAAACAAGCAAAAAGGATTCCAGGTCACCTGCATTTGAAACTGCTTTAACTAACCATTTCTTAGAATCCTGTAATGAATTTCCATTTCTAGCAAGTTCGATAGAGAATAATGCAACTTCAAGAGCTGAAATTAAATATAGACCGATTACAGAAATTAATGTGAGAAAAAGTGATGTAATTAAATTTTTCATTTACAAATTTATCCTCATCTTTTTTAGTTTGTTAAAAGTTTATACGGTATTCTGGTATGATAAGCTCTTAATACCATCGGCAAGATTCGCGGTAAAATCTTCTTAATATTACCAATAGTTAATGGTGATTCATCGAGTTGTCCATCCTCAATTCTTGACCAGATAAGTTCCTGTGCATATTCTTCGCTTAATTTTCTATTATTATATAGTTCACTTCCACGACTCCTGAAAGCTGCCTCAAGAATATCACAAATCATAATAATTGAAGATTCAATTGTATTAGGTCTTGGTCCAGGATACCTGAAATCATCTGGGTTAGCACTTAATTTTTGTTCTTTTGCTTGTATGTAAAAGAATTCAATGATAGAATTACCATGATGTTGTTGAATAATATCAAGAATTGGCTTAGGAAGTTTATATGCTTTACCAATTTGGTAACCATCTATTACATGCAGCGCAATAATTTGTCTGCTTTCTTCCGGAGAAAGCTCAGAATGTAAACTCGTTTCAATTTCATTTTCGGAGAAAAATTCAGGTTTGCTAAGTTTTCCAATATCATGGTAATATCCACCAACCCTTGCAAGAAGAGAATTTGCTCCGATTTCCTCTGCACCTGCTGCAGCCATATTCCCTACAATTATCGAATGTGTGAAAGTTCCGGGTGCCTCAACTGAAAGTTTTTGCAAAAGGTTGGTATTTACATCTGATAATTCTATAAGAGTCGTGGCAGAAACCAAACCTGCAAATCTTTCAGCGAAAGGAATAACTAATAACGCAAAAGGAATAGAAATCATAACGGAAGCCATGAAAGAGAGAGCATAATTTAATGCATCAAGATACGGGACAAAACGTGCATAATTTATTAATACAATAGCAAAAATAGCTGCTATAGTTCCAAATACAATATGCGCAAATAATTTTACTCTTACGGTAACAATTTTTTCTGAGAATATTACAATTGCGGAAAACAACAGAGTAGCAATAATAAATGTGGAATCTGTAAAAAACCCTATTGAAACTAAAAGAATTGCCGTTAATGTCGTAAAAAAAGCTAATCTTTGTTCAAACAATAAAAATGCGACAATAACAACAAAATTGATTGGTATTGCAAAATTATTCAATGCTAACCCAGGAATCATTTCCTCGTAAAATAATGAGCTGAATAAACCAACAACAGCTATAGGTGCTGTAAGAACGAGGAACTTATTGAAATCTTTCCATATTTTTGACCAACCTGAATATACTAAATAGGCGTACATAAGCAAGACCAAAAATAGTAGAATAATTACCCCTAATGCAACAAAATATTTATTCATCGAGGATGCTAAATAATTTTGACTTTGTTTTTCTGTGTATAGTGCGTAAATTTTCCTGTAAGCTATATGATCAATTTTTTCATGTTTCCCAATAATCTTTTCACCTTTACTAACCTCAAAACTAACATTAGAAATGTTTTGACATGCATTCCAACGTCTACGTTCCGTTTCTTCAACATCAGCAATAAGATTTGGAATTAGAAAAATTTTTGAAATTTCTAAAGAAAGCTGAGCTAAATCGGTGGTTTTAACATACCGACGTGAAAAATAATCCCCCAACTCTGCAATAGCAGTGCTATCTGTAGATACCATAGATACTGGTAATTTCTTTTCTTTTTTATTTCTAATAATTGAAAGTGCATTACCAATCGATTCACCTTTAATAGGCTTTGATGAAACAAACCCATCTGAATATGGAATTTTAATCCCAAGTGCAATTATTCTACCGAAATCCTTAGGATTACTAAGAAGAGCAAGTCTTTCAGTTATCTCATTGGAAAGCTCTTGCCACAATTTTGATAATTCTTTTTTCTTCTTGGAAAGTGATATGTTCCTCAGGGAAATCAGAGATTCTGATACAGACCATCTCTCTTTGAAAAGTTTCACCGATGAATCAACAATAGAAGAATTATAAATCAACACAACAGGTACAGAGTTTGTAACAGCTTCAATCTCAGCTCTAAGACTATCTTCTTCCTTTAAAACTTTAAAATTAATCGGTGATATGATATTTTCCTGCGCAATATCGCCTTCCTTAGGCAAATTGGGCTTTCCGAAAATTGTAAGTAGTGATGGAGCTATGAAAAATAAAACTACAATAATAAGCAATATAAATTGCTTCCTGTATTTTCTATCCAGGAAACTACTATCACCTTCAGATTTTTCAGAATCTTCTTCCACTATTCTCGTTAAAAGTATTATACTTTGATTTTCTATGTCAAAAAAAGATAGTTATGATATCCACTTTTGCATTATAAATATAAATTACTAACGATCATTATTATTTCTTAGAGCAACATTTACTAATGATGATATAACTATCTAATAAGCACAGCTTGAACACCAGTTACATAGCCCTCTCCAACAAAAGTAACAAAATAAATACCACTTTCCCAACCATCCGCATTCCACTGAAATGAATATAAACCATTTGTAAACTTTCCTCCAGATATTTTTTCAATTACTCTACCAGAAATATCCTGAATAAATATATCACCTGTAATTTTTGTATTTACCAAAACTGATATTCTGAGTGAGGAATTGAAAGGACACGGATTAACTTTAATTGTAACTTTAGATAAAACTGGTTTGATATTATATTCTTGAACTTCAGGTGTGCCAATGTCTTCACCAGTAAAGAACAACCATATGGCTCGGAAGACTTCCCAACGATTAGATATATCATTTATGTATTTAATGCCACCAAGGTAAATAGAGGATGCAACAGTTCTCCAGTTTGAGTCGAAACCCTCAAAAGAGCCTTCTTTGACGACCATTCTTATATTGGAAATCATCGGTGCTGGTCTATCTTGAGATCTAAGAACCGGAACAGCACCTCGAAGTGCGTTTAGCTCATCAACCCTATGGTCCGCAGAAGTCTTGTAATAGTATTCAAAAACTGTTCTCAAAGGCCAAAAATCTGTTTCAGGTGTCAGAGTTTCAACATTTCCATAGAATCTCGGTCTTCCGTTGTGAGCCCTTGAAATACCGAAAAGGTTCATAATTTCAATAGGAACTATCGAGGAGTAATCGTTTGCAATATCAGCACCTTCCCAAAAAACATTTCCATTTGAGCCAAGGAAATCCGCTATCTTTGCAAGAGACATAAATGAAAGCTTAGTATTAATGCTATCATTAACTCCAGTTACAACCATTACAGCCTTATAATCCAGCAATTCATAAGTATCAAGTTGTTCATCTTGAAATGTCACTTCATATTTAACATTTGTAAGGTCTATAAGCTCTTTTATCGCTTGGTCTTCCGATATTCTGTTATCATCAGCTAACAGTGCATAGTTGTCAAAATCAACAATTAATATATCAGGTTCGTCTGGGTCATCACCACAGAATCCCATAACAAAACGAGTAGGTTCGCTTGTTCCCTCTTCATATATTGCAAAAACTTTATAATGATATACAATCAATCCGGTTCGAACTTCTTCGTCGATAAATCCAGTGGTCCACACTGGAACCTTTGCTATAGTATCGCCACGAGACGGGAAATATTCAGCACGGATAATTCCATATCCGACTAAATTAGCTGGAGTAGATTCTGGGGGAAGCCAACGTAATGATATCCTATCATGATGTCCGGAGTATACCACCAAATCTCTTGGAGCATTGAATACTATTTCTGGACTGAGTTGTACATTTACTTCTAATGTTCCCGGTTCCCATAGAAGAACAGTTGTATCTAAAGGATAATATCCCGGGTACTCAAAACGAAGATCATGTGTCCCGAAGACCACATCGTCAAATTTGAAGAATCCTGCTCTATTAGTCACAACCGAATCAAAATCATCGAGCTTAACTTTAATATTTTCAAAAGAACCTGTGTGATGAAGAAGTTGAGCAATGCCAGAGATTATGCCATGTTTATGCGATAATACAACTTCTAAAGTCTCCACAGGCAAATCGAGGATAAAACCAACCTCGAAATCACTGTAACCTGGATACGTAATCTTCAAATCATAGTTATCGTATAGGATATTAATAAATGAAGTCCAGCCGAGCCTATCTACAATTTGTGGACCTAAGCCATCCATAACGACTGCTGCACCTGCTGCTGGGTCACCGCTTTCTAATGTAACATGAATAAATAAATCGCCGTAAACATTTTCAGGTTCTAATACAAAATTGAAAAACCGGTTGCTTGAAACCATGAATGTTGTGTCCTGTCCTATATACCCATCATGCGAGATATAAAGAGTATGCATCCCATATTTAACATCAGTAAATCGGAAAAAGCCAGATGAGTCTGTGGTAAGAGAAAGTAAACTATCTAACCATAATACACTGCCGTACCAATTTCCTGGTGGCAAACCTTGCAGCCTAATTCTTCCGAATATTCTATATCTATTCAATCTAAGCGTATCTGTAAGAACAATATCGCCAACAATTCTAACATGATGTGTAATTTTTTGGTAATTCTCATGTTCAATCTCAATTGTAATGTTCACACCATTTGGAACATCGCAGATTTCAAAACTGCCGTCTATTTCGGTAGTGTCGCTTAGGAATGGATCCACAATTCTAACAACTGTTCCGGAGAAGTCGGTAGCATCCTCAAGATATATATTTCCTCTAACGCAATACGAAGGTGGTTCCGGCTTAATTAATCTGAAATAAACAACCTTTGGATCGTTTATTGGAATAATATTGGTATCTGCCATATTGTACCATTCCGTTGGTAGACCTCCAGAAGCATCTTCATAACCCCAGAAAATTTCATCGCTGTCGGGAAGTTCAGAAACATCCCATGTAATGAAAAAGGGTTCTCTACCTGAGGAACACTCTAATTCCCAAATTACTGAATCTGAATCGATATCTCTGATATCCTGTAAAAGATAGATCCAACCACCAGTCGGATCCGGAATTCTCAAATTAAATATGGGAATTCCTCCAATAAATGGCGGAGCAATAAAATCAAGACCTGGGTCTATGAATGGGCTTCCAGCCTCGTCTGCACCAAAGGCTGCCATAGAATAGAAGGAAGCATCGGTTGTATGTCTAACGAAAAGTCTTACAAGCCAATTCGGTGAAGGATAATTTCCAGTTGTAAACTGTGCATTATAATCAAGGTTATTTGGAGGAGTCTCAAGATCTGAAACTTCCAAATGCCAATTAATTGTAGTCGACCTTAAATAAGGAGCGTCCGGACTGTATAGGATGAACAGAGTCTCAGCGGAATAAAATGTTTCAATTTGAGGTGTTACATCGATACCTTCCACTTCAAGTTTGACCGAGGATACATCGATTCCTATTTTATCATCTACTATAACGATAAGTAAGTTAGACCAGATGTTTATTCCTGTCGAGGAATCCTCGGGTAGCGAATAAATAAATCGAGGAGGAATCGTATCGATAACATGATAATTAATAACTGGTCTTTCACCATCAGGTATGTTTAGAAACGAAAAGTATTTCATATTCTCCCATGTATCTGGTATCGTTCCTGGAAGTGCGGTTCCAATTTTCATTCTACAAGTCTCTGGGATTAAATCACCAACCCAACTTACTGTAACTTCGTCACCAGGATTAATATAATTTAACAACCAATAATTATCATTGTCTGGAACTCGAATATCTCTAGAAAGTCTCGTTAGAAAAGGATAAGCTGGATCATCTAAGTTGAAGAATGCCATAAATCTAGGGAATGGAATTGAAGGTATAACTATGTCGAATGTATCGTAAAATTCAGATGCTCCCCAA
>JAUXEQ010000296.1 GCA_030620455.1 bacterium
AGCCGAGATACACATAACAACATTGGAAAAGAATTGTTATGATTTGTTAGATGAGCTTAACGTTTTCCAAAATGTAAAATATGTGGGATTCGATTCTAACCATACCAACTTCGCGACTTATAAAAGAGTATCCAACAGGTTCAGCAAAGTGAATTGGATTCCCGTTATAAAACCTCTCGAGAACCTTCGAGAAGTTGTCGATACCGAAGAACTTCACAATATCGAAAGGGCTGCGGAAATTGCAATAAAATCTATCAAAGAGACCTTGCCAATGCTTAAACCCGGTATAGTAGAAAAAGATTTTGCAGTTGAACTTGAATATAGAATAATGAAGAATGGAGGACAGGAAAAATCTTTCCCAATTATCGTAGCTTCGGGACACAGGGCAGCTCTTCCTCATGGCAGAGCATCGGACAAAATTATCAAAAAAGGTGAGATGATTACAATAGACTTCGGTGCATATTATAATTATTACGCTTCTGATATTACTCGAACTTATTTTTTAGGCGAGCCATCATCTAAATTCGAAACGATTTATAAAACGGTTTTAAAGGCACAAAAGACAGCCATCGAGGGCATGAAAGTCGGTATGAAAGGCATGGAAATCGATGCTTTAGCTCGCAAAGTTATTAAAGATGCTGGATATGAAGAATTTTTCGGGCATGGGTTGGGTCATGGCTTAGGCCTTATGGTTCACGATTATCCGATGCTAAATTCGAAAACCGAACGAATTATTCCGTCAGGAGCAGTAGTAACTGTCGAACCGGGAATTTATATTCCCGATTGGGGTGGTGTTAGAATTGAGGATGATGTTTTGCTTACTGATAATGGAACTGAAGTTTTAACTCGAGGTTTACCGAAGGAATTTGAGGAAATTATTATTCCATGCAATTGATTCTCTGAGTTTAAAAATCCGTGATCCATGCAGCATTTTTGCAAATTTCAACGCAAAATATTCTATTATGAAATTTAATTGTCACATTAAGCCATTGATTGCTTTCATGTTATGCCTCTCGACATTGGTTATATGTGATGAAATATCAAAACCTGAAATTGCCTTTGAAAAAGCAGATAGTTCCACACATAGTTTAAAGCATAAGTCAACTGAGGATAAAAGTGAATTTAAATCCCTTGAACCAAATCCATCCTCAGCTGCTGGATTATCGTTGCTTTTTCCAGGAACAGGTCAGCTTTACAGTAGGAAATATTTACACACATTATTTTTTCTTGCAACAGAGGGAGTTCTTGTCTATTACGCTTTCGATAATTATAAAAAGGCTGAAGACTTGTGGAAAAAACGAAGTAGTCTGACTCCCGGCACACCTGAATATGAAAAAGCAGGTGCTGATTTTAATCGAATTACAGCTGAAAGAAATGCGTTTTTCTGGATATTGGGGGGTGTAAAAATTCTGGATGTTGTTGATGCATATGTATGTGCCCATTTATATAATTTTGACAAAAAACTTAACTCACCGGAAATATTAATAGTCCCAGATTATGGTGGAGTGAAGATTACATTTAGCGTGAGAATTTGGTAAAATGTCGAATCAAAAAATAAAAATTAGTTGGATCACGGTTTGTTAAAATCTCTTAAGTATTTTCGATAATCATCTCTTAATTTCAAGAAAAATGACTGTGCAGTATCACTTTTATAATCCGCAAATGTCCACGGATTGGGTCGATATCTTCCAGCTTGGTAAACTAATTGAATGTCAGCAAATACACTTTTTGCTATGTATATTCTGTGAGAGAAATTTTTAAATGTTGCGAGGATAACTTTAGCTTCGGTTATGTATCCTGGATCGATATTGACGATCCTACTATACTTCTGTGAAAAATGATTTTCGATCCCAGTACAAGCCAATTTTAGCCTTACAAGTTCGTCTACATTTCTTACTCCCTTAAAAGCGATCCATAATCGCTTAAGTTCTTGTCCCATTTCGGATTTGTAATAATTAGTGAAGTTATCGAAATCGATAATTGGGGAGTGGAAAGCAATTTCATCTATAGATTCGATGAGAATCTTGTTGAGTTGTGGTAGAACACTTTCATTTGCTGTAATTACACCGCAAAAAAAAGGAACTGGTTTGTGTATAATGGGTTTAGACATTGTTTTTCTCAGGACTATTTAATCTATATTAACACTTTTCAAATTCATTTCTTTTCGTTCTCGAGTTAGTTCATAATAAATATGGACAAGAGCAATCGAGATCCAAAGAACAAAATTCCATGCAAAATTACCGCTAATCTGGGAAACCGAGATAGAAAATACGAAAAACGATGCAAGAGCTAATCCCATTTCGGAATTGTGGGAATTGTTTTGGCGATATCTTTTTATCAGTATCCATGCCTTAATAGATGTTATCAAAACAATAGTCAGATAGATTAATAATCCAATTATTCCGAGTTCTACCCAAATTTCAAGAGTTAGATTGTGAGGGTGAATATTTCCATTTTTAACAAATATTTCTCTAAGGAGCATATAATAGTTCCCTGAACCTAATCCAAATATTGGGTCCTTTTTTATCTGTTCCCATGCCATTCTATAAAGATGTATCC
>JAUXEQ010000279.1 GCA_030620455.1 bacterium
CCTAGTTTTTCTTCTTTTTTTAAAAATATCTTTTTGCTTTCAGTAAGTAATTCAATAATTTCCTTTTTGTAACTTGCAACACTTTTTTCAATCATATCAATATATCTTGATATAACCGGGTATCTTTTTTCGTTGTTAATTAATGGCAACTCCAATGAGAATGAATAACTAGCATCTTTTCCTATTCTGTAAAATTCTTCCATTAAATGAAATAATTCCCAATCATCTATTTTAGAAAGATAAACTTGTAAATCGCTATCGTTATCATACCAAAGGCTACCAAATTCCCTTCGCATTTTTTCAAAATATTTACTTAATTCATATAAATGCATTATCGTGTTTGAAATATCGGTTAAATCTGATCTTATATTAATATCATTATTTCCTACCATAACTGTAACACCTCTTATAAAAATTAAATCATTTTTGGGAATCAAGTTTCACAAGTTTACAAAATAACTATTTCTTTTATTACTTTATTGCGATAAATTACTTAATTACTGAGCATTAACAACTCCCCCTGTTTTACATTTTCTATCCTTTTCATTTTTTTTCAAATACATAATTTTATTGAGCTCATATTATTTTTTTTCGATCAATTTTAAGAAAATCGCAAAATAAGCCGATTACTGCCTTCATATCAGAAGAACAACTTTCGGGTCGAATAAGTAGGCGAACATAAGCTTGATCCTCAAATTTCTTTGCTAAATTGAAGAGATTTTTTAGTGATTCTAGTTTAGCAAAATGCTCCCCCAGAATTTCTGCAGGATAATCTTTCATTTGTCTTTCGAACTCATTTTTAAGTTTGGGACGAGGAAAGAGATTTGCCTTTTCCGACTCGGTAAGAAATCGTTCAGCCATTACTAATATCTCTTCAGTTCTTTCGAGCCCAGCTTCTCCGTAGCGTAATTTATTGGTTAGCCATTCTCTGCGAGCATCTGCATCCAATGAAGTGACAGTTCGAGACACATAATCTAAGCTGATAAGAAAGTAGGCGATAGTAACATACAATAGCCTCACTGGAATATCCGACGACTTCCCTGTACCCAAATACTCACCAAGAAGTAATTTAATTGCAATAAGAAGTTCATTACAACCATTGAAGTTTAATCTGTCAATGAGCATCGCCTTTAAGTTTTTATACCAACGGTGCCAATTTATTTTGGAATCTGTAACACATGGTGCACTGAGAGCAGTGAATAGTTCCTCTTCTGTTATGCGAGTTTTTGCTGAAAACATATTTACAACTCTTCGCAAAAATTCACCATGAAATACCATAACCCCATTATCTTTACCAAAATCGCGCGTCTCTTTTCTGTTGTCCGTCGTGGCAACTATTGCATTCTCAACGCCTAAAATTCCTTTTAAACCTTTTACCCACAGAACACGCTCCATAGCTTGAGGTGTTCTCTTGTTTTTCACATCTACACAGGTGCGTTCTCGAGAGATTGAAGATGCCCTGATGTATAGCCACAGGTCTATATCTGTGACATCATAATTCTTGTAATTAAGGGGAATACTACGCACAACAAAATACCCTGTGTTTAAGAAGTAACCTCGCAAAGCTTCTTCAGCCGTTAAACCTTTTTTTTCATACTTCTTCGACATTATCTTAGCCCTCCTGTTCGAAGCTCGCTAAGCAGTTGTGCTACTCCCTGTTTAAGAGGCTCTGTTTGCCTTTTTCGTATTACAGTGCGATTTGTTTCAGGTCCAAGATATTTAGTAGCAGATACGCTTGGAAGCTCAAGAAGAGGAGCACCAATTACTTCACCTTCGGTGATAACTAGTAAAGCAAGTTTACCTACTTCTTTTTTTAGTAATCGCATACAGAAAAGACCTCCTCCGGCTGACTTTACCTTGATAACACCCTTCATTTCAAGAACTTTGTAGTCTTGTCCTATAGCGGTTGCAGGCCCAACCCACGATCCATCAATCAACTTTTGCATTAAAGCTTCTACCATCTTTATGCGACCGCGTCCGTGTGGGCTTGAAATTATTCCGTAAGTTAGAGAAGTAACAAAGGCTTTCGCAAGATCAAATGCATCGTCTACTACGCTATTCGTAAATTTTGTGAATGCTGCTGGTCGAGTGATAAACGAGAACGTCCCGGATTCATTTCCGATCGAGTTTTCATCAATAAAGCCAATCGAGGACATTTTAGAATAAAGCTGATCACCCAGTAAAACTATTGCTTCGGACTTCGCGATACATCCAGATGCCTTTAGACAGTTCGACAATTCAATAACATGTCTTTCATCATCGGGACTTAGGGAAGACAAAATAGCGTTAGTCTTTGCTATATCGCCTCTCCGAAAAAGGTTACCATTGAAGTAAAAATGATTTCCAGAGACATTTTCGATGTCAAAAAAACCAATTTGCTCACATTGTTTCAGAATTTCTTCGGTATCTTTTCTAAAAATATGATATGTGTCGGATATATATTCCGCGGCCTCTTCTTTAATCACTGGAAATTCTGACGATTTCTCAGCAACATCGATTGCTACTTTTTCACAATCTTCGGGTGACAACTCTTCAAATATAGTTGACGTATGCTCAAGAGTCTGGGCAGTGGTCAGACCAAGAACGTTAATGCCGGTTTCTCCTCTGTCAATAAGCCGTTGCCGCTGTAGTTCTTCTAGGATGGTAGGAAGTTCTAACCTCACTTGAATGCCGTTTGCTTTCGCGAGCGTATTAATTCGATCTTTTGTTAAAAAGTTCTCGTTAGACCCAGATAAAGCGTTCAAAACAATGCCGCACTTTCCTGCAAGGTTAATTTGCTCATAATCAGCTATAGGAAGACTAACGCTTCCCAGTTTTTGCGTGTGATGAATTATCCATGCACCA
>JAUXEQ010000022.1 GCA_030620455.1 bacterium
CACCGTTAAGGGAAGTTTTACCAACAATACTATACTCCTTATCCAAAACCTGGAAGGACGAATCTGCAAAAATTTCAAAAATTACTGAACCAAAAATCGTAGTTAATGAAAAAATAAAATCAGCAACGGAAAAAATTGTAGGTGATAAAAAGGGGAAAGAAGCTATATCTGCTGTTCTTTTCTATATACAACAGAATTTCACACAGATCAATACTCGACCAGAATACTTTGGTTATGAACCCAATACCGCACCCAAGGTACTCGAGAACGGAAGAGGAGACTCGAAAGACTTGTCTGTTCTTCTCGCTGCGATGCTCAGAGCTATCGGGATCGATGCATCATTAGCATTGGTTCCCTCCTACGGTGCAAGAATCTATGATATACCTATGTCTTATCAAATGAATGAGTTTTTAGTAATTGCATGGCTCGATGGTAAAAAGTACTTTTTATATCCTTCACAGAGATACGCTGATGTGGGATTTTTAGGAAGGGCATCGGGTGAGAAATCACTTATTATCGATCCTCAGAAAGGTGAGTTAATTCTAACTGACTTGTTAAAACCCTCAGATGGCAACGCAACTTATAATTTTGATATAAATATCACTCCTGACGGAAAAGCATCAGGCACTGTTACCCTCGAATGCTCTGGTATTCCAGCAATGCACATGCGAGCTACATTCAGAGATCAAAAGAAGAGAAAGGTCAAACAGCTTTTTCAGGAAGCAGCATCAAATATTTCCTCAGGAGCCAGCCTTGTGCCAGATACACTGCTTAGAGGTATAGAAACAAACACAGGTTCTCTAAATGCAAAGTTGGGTTTCACTATCGATAATTATATGATGTTCCAAGGAGATATGGCGCTATTATGGTTTCCTGATGCACCTTTTATGCTGTTATCATATCCTGCAATTACAGAACAAAGCCGTGATTTCCCGTTATATAATCCTTTACCACAAAAAATTATCTTTAAATATAAAATAAACTTCCCAGTGGGATATGAATTAGTTTATGCTCCACCGGAACAGAAAATTGACAATCAATTCGGAAATGTTATTATATATGGAAATAATATTGATAATACAATCGAGTATACAGTGGAATTCGAACTTGAAAAATGTCGGGTTTCACCGGAAAAATACAAAGATTATAAAGAGCTAATTATAACATTTATGAAAAAGGGCAACCGAATTGTCCTTTTTAAGAAAATCGTGTGATGACGAGGAGGTAAGCGATGAGTAAACGTCTTTCATATTTATTCACAGTACTTGCAATACTTGGTATTTTAGCCATAGCTTATGCATTTACCGGTCCTGCGAATACAATTTTCAAGCAGTTTAAACTTCTTGAAAGCGTATTCTCAACAATTAATAGGGATTACGTGGATCCGGTCGACTACAGAAAACTAATCAAGGGCGCAATAGACGGCATTACATCTACTCTTGATCCCCATACAGTATTCATGATTCCCAAACATCTCTCAGATTTACAAACAGAAACAAAAGGCAAATTTGGAGGTTTGGGAATACAAATCGGGATGAGAAATAAATGGTTAACAGTTATCGCACCGATGGAGGGAACACCTGCATTTCAAAAGGGTATTAAAGCTGGAGATCAAATTGTTAAGATCGAAGGCGAATCTACATGGGGAATAACCACAGATCAGGCAGTTCTTAAGCTTCGTGGTGAGCCGGGAACAGATGTTACAATAACAATTGCACGTGAGGGTGAACCTGAGCCATTCGACGTAACAATAACACGAGACATAATTGTAATTAATCCTGTTCCGTTCTATGGAGTAACTGAGAGCAATATTGGTTATATTCGACTTTCCGGATTCTCAGAATTGGCTACAACGCAGCTCAAGGAAGGACTTCAAGAATTACGTTCGAAGAAAACTAAGGGAATCATTCTAGATATTCGAGGCAATTCAGGTGGACTTCTTCAACAAGCTATTGCTGTATCGAATCTGTTCCTTCAAGAGAATTCCTTGGTAGTTTATACACAGGGTAAGAGCGAATTCGAAACACGTCAATTTTACACCGAGAACAACGGTATATATCAGCATGGACCATTGATTGTTTTAGTCAATGTTGGAAGTGCATCAGCCTCCGAGATTGTTGCTGGAGCAATTCAAGACCACGACAGAGGTTTGGTTTTAGGAACAACAACGTTCGGTAAGGGTTTGGTTCAGAGTGTGAGAAGGTTACCACAAGGTACAGCCCTAAAGATAACCACTGCAAAATATTATATTCCAAGCGGAAGATGTATTCAACGCGAGGATTATCTGAAAAATCCTAAAAGCGCAATTATAACTTCCACAGAAGCTGTAGATTTGGATACTCTCGATCCATGGAATTGGTTAATCAAATCCAAATCACCCGATACAGATTCGACAGAAGTTAATGAGAAACCGGTTTTTTATACAGAAAGTGGTAGAATTGTTTATGGTGGAGGTGGTATTACACCGGATATTCATTTTGAAAATTCCATTATTAAGAGAATTGAAGCAGCATTAGAGCGCAAAGCGTTGTTCTTTGATTTCGTAGTGAAATATACCGCTAAACACAAGAAACTATTCAATTCACCCGAATTTGAAATTACCGATGACATTATAATCGATTTCAGAGAATTCCTTAAGGAGAAAAAGTTCACTTACAAAAGCAGAGCCGAAGAACTTGCTGAAACACTTGATTCTATAGCTGTACTAGATAGTTTCACAGAATCTACGATGCTTGCATACAATGAGTTTTGCGAACAAATCGAGCATGAAAAAGAACAGGAATTCAACAGGAGTATTCCATATATAAAAAGAGGAATTAAAAGAGAAATTGTCAGGAACCTATTCGGTGAAAAGGAACTCTATCGGCAAATTGTTCTCAAAACAGATCCAGCAGTTCTTAAAGCAGTGGAAATTTTACTCGATAATGAAGAATACAATGAATCTTTCCTAGTGAATGAGAAAAAATAATCGGAGAAAATAATGAAAACCAAGCTTTTGTGGGAATTAAGCAAAGAAGACAGAATTGGGATTCAATTACCAAAGAGAAAAGTACCGGAATGTAATCTAAAAGAAAACATTCAATCCTCGATGTTACGCGATAGCGACAACGAACTACCCCAGCTTTCCGAACCACAGGTGATAAGACACTTCATCGAGCTTTCCACAAAGAATCACCATGTAGATAAGGGATTTTATCCTCTCGGTTCATGCACGATGAAATTCAATCCTAAATTAAACGAACGTCTTGCTGGAAATCCGGGATTCATCAATCTACATCCCGCTGCACCCGACAAATTATGCCAAGGTGCACTTGAATTGATGCACAAGCTTGGAGAAGCTTTTTGTAAAATAGGTGGGCACACTGCAATAACTCTCCAACCAGCGGCTGGAGCTCAAGGTGAATTCGCAGGCTTATCTATGATTCGCCGCTACCATGAACATATGGGAAACCCACGTAAAAAGGTTGTAATGCCCGACTCATCCCACGGAACAAATCCGGCATCTATCGTTTTCTCAGGATGGCAACCTGTTGAGATAAAATCCGGATGCGACGGAAAAATAGATTTGAAAACCCTCGAGAAACACCTCGATGAGGACCTTGCTGCTGTGATGATAACTAACCCTAACACATTAGGTATCTTTGAGAGTGACATAAAAAAAGTAGCAGAAATGCTTCACTCGGTTGGTGCACAACTATATATGGATGGAGCTAATATGAACGCACTTCTGGGGATTGTCCGTCCGGGTGATTTAGGAATCGATGCATTGCATTTTAATCTGCATAAAACATTTTCAACACCTCATGGCGGCGGAGGTCCTGGTGCTGGTCCAGTTTCAGTTGCTGAACACTTAGCACAATTTCTACCGCAACCTATTGTCTCATTATCCGATTCCGGCGAATACAAACTCGATTGGGATAGACCAGATTCAATGGGAATGCTCCAAGCGTTCTGGGGTTCCTTTGGCGTGATGGTTAAAGCTTATGCATACATTCTATCATTAGGATGCGATGGCCTCCGACGAGTCTCTGAAGATGCAGTTTTAAATTCAAACTATTTGCTTTCAATGCTTCGGGATTACTATGAACTTCCCTATACCGAGACACCAATGCATGAATTTGTCTTATCTGGCGAAGTAGTTAAGAAATTCGGTGTGAAAACTTTAGATATTGCCAAGCGACTTTTAGATTACGGTTTTCATGCACCAACAATCTATTTCCCGCTAATAGTTCACGAAGCGTTGATGATCGAGCCTACGGAGACAGAAAGCAAAGAAACACTCGAGGAATTTGCTGATGCAATGATAGCAATTAAAAAGGAAGCGGAAACCGATGCGAAGTTACTTCATGATGCACCGCTCGATACACCTATAAGACGTCTCGATGAAGTTAAGGCTAACAGGAATCCTATACTCAAATGGAAGGATTCATTGAAATAGTTTACAAAACCAATATTTATTATTAAAATTTTTATATTCGTTAATATGAATAACATTGTAAAGCTGTCCTTCAGAATTTAGCGATTATTTCTTGGTCGTTTGTTTCTCTAATAACATTGCATCCCCATAGGAAAAGAACCTGAAATTGTTATCGATAGCATATCTATAAGCTTTTTGAATTATTTCAATACCTGCAAAGGCGGAAACCATTACAAGCAATGAAGAACCGGGGAGATGAAAATTTGTTATCATTACATCCACAACTTTGAATTCAAAACCAGGATATATATAAATATCCGACCATCCTCTCTGTGCTTTTAATGGCACAGATATTTTAGCCACCGATTCAAGAGCTCTAACTGTTGTCGTGCCAACACCGATCACTCGTCGATATTCTTTTTTTACATTGTTTATCGCATCCGCTGTATTCGAATTTATTTCGTAAAATTCTCTATGCATAACATGATCTCTAATGTCGGGAGTTTTAATGGGTTTAAATGTTCCCCAGCCGACATTAAGAGTTATTCTAACAATCTCGACCCCTTTACCTTTTATTCTGTTCAGAAGTTGCTGAGTGAAATGCAGTCCCGCAGTTGGTGCAGCAATTGCTCCAACTTTATCGGCATAAATAGTTTGATATGAAGTTCTGTCTGTTTCAATGTCCGGTCGATTTATGTATGGAGGAAGTGGCATATGTCCCAATTTATTTAGTTCTTCAAAAAACTCACTTTTCGACATCGAAAACTTCAGGATTCTTTCTCCTTCCGGGAGCAAATCAATAACCTCCGCAGAGAGATTTTCACTGAAATTTATTATTGCGCCCAAAGGAAGTCTTTTCCCCGGTTTAACAAGTGTCTTCCAAATGCGATCCTCTAAATTTTCAAGAAGCAAAATCTCAACATTGGCTCCAGTGGATTTTTTCCCATACAATCTCGCTGGTATGACTTTAACATCATTAATAACAAGAAGGTCATCCTTATTTAAGTATTCTGGTAATCTATTGAAAACTGTTTTTTTTAAATCGCTGTTTCGGTTGATTACCAACAGCTTCGACGAGTCGCGCGGCTTAGCAGGAAACTGTGCAATCTTTTCTTTCGGAAGATTGTACATGTATGAACTCAGCCGATACTGTTTTGGGATTTCCCAACAGTTAAATTTCTTGTGTAACATTATTCTGTCTCAATTTCTTATAGATTTCAAGAGTTTGAATCGCTGTTTTTTCCCAACTAAATTGCTTAATACGCTCACGACCTTTGTTAATAAGACTTTTGCGCAATTCAGTATCATCAGAGATTTTTATTATTCCTTTAGCGATAGATTCAATATCATAAGCATCCACAATTAATGCTGCATCACCCACAACTTCTGGAAGCGATGCTTCATTGGATGTCAAAACAGGACATTTACAACTCATAGCTTCTAACGGTGGGATACCGAAACCTTCATATAACGACGGAAATATGAAAGCTTTTGCACCACAATATAGATATGGTAGTTCTTCGTAATTCACATTTTCAATGTAAATAATATCACCGTTATGTATGAGTTTTTTCATATTCTCAACAGCTCGAAGATTTTTTGAACTTCCGATAAGGACAAGTTTATCTTTCACTCCTTTTTCCTTTGCAATCAAAAAAGCCTTAATAATTCTCTGCAGATTCTTGTGGGGCTTCATATTACTCACAAATAGAAGATACCGTTTTAACTCGAGATTATATTTAGCTATAATATCTTTTGTTGCATTGTTTGTTCGAGAAGTGAAATGATTAAAATCCGCACTTAAATAAACTACACAAACCTTTTTGGCAGGCATATTTAGATTCTCAATGACTCGTGACGCTGTAAATTCTGAAGGACAAATTATACAATCCGCTTTTCTAAGCTTTCGCGAAATAATATTCAGGTAAAATTTTCCTACTTTGCTCGAAATAAATTCCGGATGATCCCAATACAGCATATCCATTACCGATACAACAAGTTTCCCGTGCCAGAATATGGGAACATTGTAATGCGGAATGTGAAGAATATCAGCACCTTTTGCTAATCGGGGAATATTGAAATGCTCTGAGATAGAATAGATTGGGCAGTTGATATTTCTAATTTTGAATTTCTTCGATTCACCAATTAATTCCTTAAGTTTTGTTTCGTTTCCAATTACCGAAAAAATAAAGTTATCTGGAATATTTACATACTCACAAAGCAAATTCCTTATATACGTTCCTATTCCCGAAGGTCTATACATTCTTGCGTCAAATGCAACGGATATCATTTTCCACCTAACTTGAAAACTTTGGGTAGAAGTTCTACTAAGGTAAGTTCTGTAATCTCAGTACCATCTTTATTAGTCAGTAATATTAAGGCATCACTGTCTGCAAATTCAGAAAACACCTGAAGGCATGCACCACACGGGTAAGTGATATTTTCAGCGGATACAGCAAGCGCAACAAGTTTCCTGACACCATTTGCAATTGCTGAGCATATAGCCACACGCTCTGCACAAATTGTTAGTCCATATGAAGCGTTTTCTATATTAGCCCCAGAGAAAATATTCCCGTTTTCATCAGCCACAGCCGCACCCACAGAAAATCCCGAATATGGAGCATAGGCGTTTTCGCGTGCATTATTAGCATTCGTTATGAGTATGTTTTTAATTGTGTTCATATGATGCTTTTTAAGATAATAAGATATTACAGTTTGTTTTTGCAATAAATTTCGCTAAAATATTAATAAGCTTTATAAGGAGGTTTATAATGAAGCGAGTATTAATTTTTGTTTTAATACTATTTTGTATCACTATTGCCCAAATGACATACTTAAATGTTTTTTCCTTTTCACCCGATTTTACAGAAAATAAACTCGTTCCAATTATTATTTCAGCGGATGGACCATACCCAGATACAATATACTCTGGTATGGCAAGATTGTCTATTATCGAAGAGTATCCGAATTATTCTGCTGGATTTGTCGATCCTTCAACAGGTGATTACGATACTGTTTTAGATATAGATATATTTGGGGATGAAGAAGTCTTCTATTTAGTCAGTGATTATGAGAACGAATTCATTATAATTATTGCAGAGGACACACTAAATGAGTTGAAAACTTCAATACCGTTAGGAATTGAAGTAAATGAATGCGGTGATTCAGCAGTTAGACTTGCTTATCTCGGACCTAAGATAATCTCATCCGGAACCGAAGAGTTCAAAGTTTTATCTCGTATAGCGCCAGTCGACACAATCGATCGTGAGGTTGCCGATTATTATCTCGATTTGTTTGAAGAAAATGCAATAGAATTATCCGTATTCAATGAAGAATGTGAGGATAGCTCTTCCCAAATATACAATTTGTTTACCGATTCCCTTTCGAGAAGTGTAACATTACCTTCCATAGGTGGTAACATCTATTTCGGTCTAATAAATGAAGATGCAGAAAGCGTTGTATTCAGGATAGTGGATATTTATAGCGACTTAGATACATCATATTTCTCTATCGATTTTACTGAGGACGCATCGATGCTATCGATTAATTATCTCACAGGAATAGCTAACGCTTTTAATAGCAATGTTCCCGTCTTTTTGACTTCAATAGGCTCAAACGGTATAGATTTAAGTGACGATTCCACTAACGTTTTTATGAATGTAAAAGATATCGATGATCCGAGACTTGCAAACATAGAACCGCTGGGAAAAATTCTTAATAATGGAATTGCTACATTCAAATTATTCAATCCAACCATAGATTCGATGGGAGTATTCGTTAAACCTAAGGTGGTCTCCGGGAAAGAGTTATACTCACCATTCTGGTCACCTTTCATATTTTTAATGGAAGGTCACGCCATCTCAATATTATATGATGGACCCACACTTTTCATTATTAGAGATACTGTCGATATTTCGATTTTCGCAGTCGATCAGATGGGAAACAAAGATACAAGCTATTGGGGTTATTTACTTCCGGAAACGTCGGATACTGGGATAATCTTCATAGATACAACATCAGGTATAGAGTATTCATGGCCATTCGAACCTATTCCTTTCAATAATGGAGAAAAACAGTTGCAAATCGTTCTTCCCAATTATTCAGTAGAGTTCGAAATGCAATTTAAAGATGGTGAAGAAAGAACATTTATGGGAACTGGAATGTTAGCCCCATCGAAAACAATTTATGCAAAGGTCAGAGGAACCGCTGTAACCACGGCAGTTGTCTTGGACATTTCAGCAAAAAACTCCAAGAGAATGCTTGAAATAAATCGATTCCATCGAGTAGATGTTGCTGCCATTGATTTTCTGGGTCAAGTAGATCTTTCATATAACCGAGATCTTGCAATAAGGATCATTGGATCTGCAATAGCCTTCCCACCTGATTATGTCTTTCTTACAAGAGGTATGGGAAGTTTTATAATAAGATCAGATTTTCCTGAAGTTGTAGAATTAACTCTTAGCGATGTTATGTTGGATACAACGGTCAGGTTTTATTTTCACGAACCTTTTAAAGCTGGAATTCCGATTATCTATGCAAGAACCGAAGAAATAATCGTAAACGAGCCCCGTGAATTCTCGGTGGTGTTGATTAACGATTATAATCCAGCAATGTTTTATAGTGGAATAGCTTCTCTTGATGCTATCGACTCTGATACCAATCATTCCTTTCTAATTCCCCGAAATTTCCGAATCGAGGATGGGTTTGGAGAATTTATTTTTACAGGCATGGAAGCTGAGGAGTTTTATATTACCATTTCACCAGAGTTCCTACCCTCAAATGTTAACACAGTTGAAACATATTTCATCCTCGATGTTTCATATCCAGATTCGGTTACTCTACCCGGAACCGGAAGGATGAATGTCAAAGCACTCGATTATTTTGATGATATTTTCAAAATCGGTGTAAGCTTCGATGTATCTTTAATTGAATCCAATGAAGACAGTTCCGCAATTCCCAGTAGAATTCACATTACGTTAAGAGATGGAGAACGCACATTGTCGGTTAGAGATCTTTATGCTGAGAGTGTATATGTATGCCTTAAGCCAATAGATTTCGATCTTATTCTTGCACCCAATGCATTCATCGATACAGTGAAAGGTTATTGTTTTGGACCAATAGTATTTACTGAAAATTCGGTTGAGGAGAGAAAAGTTCCAAATGTAATAGATATTGTGAAGATTATACCTAATCCTTTCAACGACAATGCGATAGTTGAGATTTCACTTGCCAAACCTGAAAATATTAACATAGAGCTATACGATCTATTGGGAAAACTCTGTTCGGAAAAGAATATATTTTTAAATTCCGGAATTAATCAGGTCGAAATTCCAGTCGAGGGTGATTTGAGTTCAGGGATTTATTTAGTTCATATCAAAACAAAGGACAAAGCTTTTACACGTAAAGCTTTTCTTATTAGGTAAATATTAAAAATTGTGGTAGAAATTGAGACAGCAATCGATTTCATTTGGTTATGATTTCGTGTAAAGGAAAAATTGGACCGTCCTTGCAAACCAATTTATAGCCAGATTTCGTCTCAATAGCACATCCCTGACAAACACCACAACCGCAAGCCATCCTCTGCTCCATAGAAACCTCGACAGTGCTGATAAATTTCGAGGATTGCTGTATCATAGCTTCGATCATTTTTCCCGGACCGCAGCCATAAACAGGAGTTGCAACTTCATTCGGAAGTCCACTTAATACGGTGCCAATCGTACCCTTGGAGCCATCCTCAGTAAAAATTTCAACTCCATCTGGGAGAAATCTTTGGGAAATAACATATTTGCCACATTTTTCTCCATATAATAGACGATGCTCGACATTCAGACTTTTTAAAAGATTAGAAAAAAAGATCAATGGAGCAACTCCAATTCCTCCACCCACTAAAAACGCACCAATAGTGGGAATACCAAACGGGTTTCCCAAAGGACCTAACATTTTTAGCTTTGTGTTCCTTGAAACCTGCGATAGTTCCAGCGTACCTTTCCCTGCTATCCTTACGAGCAATGTTAATCTTCCACCAGAAACGCTGGCAATAGATATTGGACGACGCAGAAACTTCCCCGGAACAGACAACATAACAAATTGCCCGGGTTTGGCTTGTTTAGCAATTCCCGGCGCAAAAATTCTTAGCGCAAAAGTTTCCTCAGATGCGTAAAGGTTTTCAAGAACAATGGATTCAATTTCCAATGGCATTATGACACCAAATTTTTAGAATTTTATTTCGAATTTCTTAATGTTTTTATCAACTTGCAATTCATTAATTTCTAATCCAGAAACGTAACCACTTCCTGGACCTTGTCTTAATCTATTCACGAAAACTTTCAAATCGATGTCTGAACCCTGAGCATCGACCTCGACAGTTCCGTCAACCAGATTACGGACAAAGCCTTTAATGTTGTTTTCAATAGCAGCATGATAGGTAAAAAACCTATAATTTACTCCTTGCACAATTCCGCTTACAATTATCCTGAGTCTTTTCATTTCCGAATTCACCGATCTTTATTTTTCCCACGGTTAATCTTTTTCAAAGCATAATCGAGGGCAAGTTTAACTGCATCCTCAGAAGATGATACAATATCTATTCCATTTATTTCAATGGTTCTCAATCCAATAACTTTTTTACCAAGGTTCTTAGCTAAGGCTATCTCGGAAAGTGTTCCCCATCCACCATCGATTGCGATGATAGCATCACCTGCCATAACCACAAGGAGATTTCTGCCGAAACCCATACCGGTTGGAATAGCGAAATCGATATATCTGTTAGCATCAGTGCGACTTTCAGTGGGAAGAATACCAACAACAGTACCATCAGCTTCTTTCGCAGCCTTAGAGACCGCCTCCATTACACCACCCAATCCACCGCAA
>JAUXEQ010000075.1 GCA_030620455.1 bacterium
GAATGCGATGGACAGTTCCCTCGATATCATCTATTCTATTATTATTTAACCTTTTCATTTTTCTCCTAATAATTCCGATTAAAAACAGAATCATACGTGGTTATATCATTAATAAATCTACTACAAGCAGATATTTAATTACTTATTTGGCTTTCCACATTTCAAATCCCCCAGAGCATGGTTTAACAAATCGATCTTTAAATATGTATTAAAACACATAACAATATTATATTAACATACGGCATTTTCACAAGATTACACTTCAATAGTTTAGAAAAATCCGAAGAATGATTTTAATTAATTTAATAATTTTACTATAAGGATTTATGAATATCGAGATTATTCGATTGTCTGAATTGGAAAAATTAAAAAGAAAATATTACGCATTTATATCGGGTAGTCTCGGATTATACATATCACTAAAGCTAAGAACTTATCATTGTGATTACCGAATTTATGTGACTCAAAAATTTAGCAATTATTAATTTTGTTAATCTTATTTCATTTTTATCAGTTTATAATACTTGAGTAAATTAGTTTAATTTTGAGAATATTATTCTAAGATATTTAATTTTTCTATTAATATATCTGCTTGATCTGTATCTCCTGAAATCAATGCTTGTCTGACATTTTCGGCAGTTTGTCCTTTTTTGGGATCTTTAGCTGTCCAAATAATTGCAATGATCTCCCAAGCCTCTTTGTTATATTTGTCCTGTTTTAACATCTTAATTAGATATGGCTCAGCTTCCTCCTGTTTGCCTGAGGACACAAGACTGAATACAAAGTTTCTGAGAGCATCCGTGTTTTTCGGTTCCAAATCGATAACTTTTTTGAAGTACGTGGAAGCCTGATCAAATTTACTAAGCTGATAATTTATAACTCCAATACTAAACAACAATGAAGCGTTTTCCGGTTCTATAGGTTCTGCTTTAATCATCATTCCAAGTGCTTTCTCGGATTCTCCTTTTATAGTATATGCATTGGCAGCAATTATCAGAATTTGTATATTTTTTGTCTCAGCCAAAATTGGCTTCAGTATCGCAAGCGTCGAATCAGGCATTTCATTTTCCAAAAGAATACCAGCATATATTCGAGTTAAATCTTCATCCTCCCTATCTAATTCCGAAGCTCTGGCATAAGCCTCTAACCTTTTTTGTTTATAATAATCAATACTATCCTCAATATTACTGCTTATGAATTTGCTCAATTTCTCTTGATAAAGAAATCCCAGATTTTTCCAAGCGTCTATATACTCAGGTAAAATATTTATTGAAATATTTGTCCATTTAATTGCCTTATCTAAGTTCTTTTTCCTTTTGTATGCACTGATCCCTTTCTTAAGAGCCTCACCGCTTTTAGATTGACGCCATTTATTAATTTCTTCGGCATACGTGGAATCAAGTTCAACTGCTCGATCGAACATCTCTATCATTTTATCTAAACTGTCCAATTCAGCATATAATTGACCTGCCAAAAAATATGCCTTAACATTATCTGGTCGCTTTTCAATCTCGATATT
The DNA here is from genome assembly GCA_030620455.1 of bacterium. Taxonomy (GTDB): domain Bacteria; phylum UBP14; class UBA6098; order B30-G16; family B30-G16; genus JAUWMV01. The sequence continues at coordinate 1,520 of JAUXEQ010000075.1, forward strand.
CAACTGTTTCAATGCCGCTGGATAATCCTTCTGGTTAATATAGACTTTAGCTGAAGTCATTTCTGGTGATTTGCATCCAACGAAAAATATGGATATTAACAACACTATTACTGCCAATGTATAATTTTTCATACTTCCTCCTTAGAGTGACCCATAGTTCGAAAATATTGATATAGCCACATTTCGCAAGGCTTTTTTAAATAAGACAAACACATTATCAAAAAGTTGTTTTTGATTGACATTTATCCCAGTTCTATCGAATTTATCTGAGACTTTTTAAAGGCTGAATAAATGGGATGAAATATGCATCGAATTGCAGTAATCGACGTAGGTTCAAATTCTGTTTTGATGACCATTGCAGAAAAAAAAGACTTAAATGGTTGGAAAGTTCTCTTGGACGTCGCATCTATTACTATGTTAATCGATGGATTTTATAAAAATTCAACACTATCTGACGAAGCTATGCAGAAAACATTAGATGCAATTTTCAAATTTACTGGAATAGCAAGGGGAAAATCTGTTGAAAAAATAATTGCATTAGGGACAATGGGGCTTAGATCAGCCAAAAACAGCGACTACTTTATTGCAGCGGTTCGAGAAAAATGTGGCGTTGAAATTAAAATAATCGATTCATCCGATGAAGCATGGTTAACTTTTACAGGAGTTGTGTCCGATATTAAAAGTTCGAGTAAGAACCTTTTAGTAATCGACATCGGTGGAGGTAGTACAGAAATCATTCTCGGACAAAAAGAAAAATTAATATCAAGCGTTTCAATTGGTTATGGCTCACTTAATATATCTGAAATATTCAAATTATCCGATATTGTCGAAGATGACATGCTTCTCAACGCTGCAGAATTTATCCACACTATGCTCAAAGGACATAACTTGCAATTTATAATCAATAAATGTGAAACAATGCCAATATTTACAGGTGGCTCAATTTGCAATATAGCATCCGTAGCTCTGGGTTTGAAAACATTCGACAGTAATAAAATTAGAAATTATATTCTGTCAATCGATGAACTAAATCGACAAATCGAACTTTTTCGCTCTGTGGGATTATCGGAACGGAGAAGAATTGAAGGACTCGATCCGCAGAGAACAACAAGTATTATCGGTGGAGCATCGATTGCAAAAGAAATAATGAAGGAAATAGAAGTTGATAAAATAATTATATCTTCACGAGGGCTTAGACATGGTGTTATTGAAGAATACTTTATGAAGTAACGTGATAAGTTAATTAATGAGTTGATTTAATTTTAACTATATTTATAATACTTCCAATAATGGCAGTAAAAGAACCAAAGCAAAATAGTAAATTTAATTTTCCTGGCGAACTCGAAGTAGAAAAGCTTTCAAAAAAGCAGATCTTAAAGTGGTCTATTGGTGGAGTTCTATTAATTGTAGTTCTGTTACTTGGTGCAATATGGCTTTCTAAGGAAGCACCATACACTGATCTGCAAATGTCTATACAAAAACACTCAACCAGATATAAACTTGAAAGAGATAAAAGGGAAATCGGTGATGTGGTTACGGTATTAGAGCGACAGGAAACAGGAAGTTTAATGGTATTTTTTCGAGACACTTCTATAGATACCAGCACACAGGGAAACAAAATGCTACCTGGTCAGACAGTAACAATGATCGACACAGCCAAATTTAGAGAACTAGAATCAGAGATTCTTAGTAAGGAAATAGATTCAATTAAAGCTCTTTACGTTGAACGTCGAGAAGCCTTACTCAAAGAAGCTGTATCTTTTCTCCGCAGTTCAGAGGGAAAGGAAGCCGCAATAGGCAAAGCTATGGGCTTTGAAAACCTCGCTAAAAAACTCAGGGAAAGCATCTATAACTTCCCACAAGCTCTTAATAATACTCAGGCGAAGTTGTGGGAAGTCCAAAAGAACGAACTCGCAAGAACAGCTTCCTTAGCAGAAGATATTGCACAGCAATATAGAGCAACCAATGGAGATAGAGTGCAAATGAGACGAACTGCTGAAAGACTTAAAATGAAAGGTGCACTGTGAAATTTGTCCCATTTATAGGTCTTCGATATCTCACAGCAAAGCATAATGATAAATTTATAAACCTTGTAACCTTTTTTTCTGTGGGTGGTATTCTAGTTGGAGTGGCAGCATTGATAGTCGTTATATCGATTATGAACGGATTTGAAAGCGAGATAAGATCTAAAATAATTGACACAACATCACATATAACTGTTTATTCATATCAACGTGCTGGCATTTCCAATTGGGAATCTAATATAAAGCGAATCAGCGAGGATCCTGATGTAGTTGCTGCATCTCCATTTGCCTATGCAAAGGGTGCAATTGCAGGACCTGAAGGCACCGACGGTGTTCTTATTCGTGGTATTGTCCCGGAACTTGAAGCAAATACAACTAATTTACCGAATCAAGTGTACATAGGTAAATTTGACCTTAAAGATTCAAATCCAACCTTGCCAACGGCAGTTTTAGGTAGATATCTTGCCGAGGAAATCGGTGCGAGAATTAATGACACAATATCATTGTTCGTTTTACGACGACCTGGAATCGTTCTTGGACCCGGTTCATACACAACTAAAAGGTTTCTCGTGACAGGAATTTTCGAAACTGAACTTTACGATTACGATGCCACACTCTGTTACATTTCATTAAAAAGCGCTCAACAACTGCTGGGGCTTGGAGATAAAATATCCGGATTTCAGACTAAAATTAAAAATTTCTATAATGCATCATCAGTCGCTGAGAGATTAACAGAGAAACTTGGGTTACCATTTTATGCAATCCCATGGAGTGAGATCAATAAAACTCTTTTTGCATGGATGACACTGGAAAAATGGGGTATGTTTCTTGTGTTAGCATTAATTATTGCTGTAGCAGCGTTTAATATTGTTAGCACACTTATGATGGTTGTTATAGAGAAAACAGTTGACATAGGTATCCTAAAAGCTATGGGAGCTCCTGAAAAATCGATTGTGAAAATTTTCCTATTTCAAGGCACAATGGTTGGTATTATTGGGACAGTTCTTGGTGTTCTTCTTGGATCAGCGATGGTTCTTATCCAGCATAACTATAAAATTATTTCCCTTCCACCAGATATATACTCCATAAGTGCAGTTCCAATGCAACTAAAACTTTCTGATCTATTAGTAGTGCTCATTCTATCATCGGTACTTTCAATCCTTTCAGCTGTCTATCCAGCATGGCGAGCAACAAAACTTAACCCGGTTGATGCAATCAGATATAGGTAAAAGTTATGCGATCATATTTGGAATGCATTCCATGTTTTTTCAAACAGATAATTCAATCCGGCAGGCTAACATCCATGTCAGAAGAGGATATCCGGAAAGTTGTTGATAAATTTGCACGCAAACTTCCTGAAATCCCATTTACATATTCGCCGCCAAAAGTAGCCAAAATCTTATATGCAATGATCCGCGAAGCCAGCAACAATCCGGATCCATACAAACAGATAAAATGGGAACACACAGAACTTGCATTAACATATTTGCGTGAACTTAAGAAAATAATAAGCAGTGCAGAGGATAAATTCAATGCTGCGATTAGAGTAGCTGGTGCAGGTAATATAATCGACCTTGGAGCACTGACAGATTTTGATTTGGACGCGGAAATCGGGCAAATTATGCATAAAAAAATTAAAAAATGGAATATCGAGATACTTCGAGAAAAAATGAGAAATAGAACTAAGCTTCTTATTATTGGAGATAACGCCGGTGAAACAGTTTTCGATAGAGTTTTAATCGAGTTCCTTTCCGAGGAATTTCCAAAAATTGAGATTACATATTCCGTTCGAGGGTCACCAGTTATTAACGATGCCACAAGAGAAGACGCTATTCATGCGGGAATCGATAAATTGGCAACAATTATCGATACTGGTTCAGACGCACCTGGAGTGATTCTGGACGATGTTTCAATTAGTTTCTTAGATAACTTCAATTCCGCAGAAATAGTTCTATCAAAAGGTCAGGGTAATTATGAAAGTCTGAGCAATGCTCGACGTGATATTTTCTTTCTGTTACGAATTAAATGTCCCGTTGTAGCCCTGAATTCAGATATTCCACAAGGCGAAATGGCTTTGATATATAAAAGTAAAAATGACCGTTAGGGATAAATATCTCAAATTAGCTTTATGGACGATCTTCTTCTCCTTTCTCGGAGCATTAATCGTAGCACAAATCATAGCTCATACCGGCGGGATGACTGGAAAGTCGTTCATATGGTTGCTTTATTTATATATGATTACTCCAGCTATTTCTTCAATTTTCGCGAGATTAATTTTCAAGATACCGTTAAATTGGGGTCTGCTAAAATTTGGGGAGACAATTAATTATATATGGGCGTGGATAATTCCTATTTTGTTAATCGTATTCTCTATTGCACTGACATATATTTTTAGACAAAACTGTCCTGGTCTTGCTAAATTACCCGTATTAGATTTTTCAAGCAATCTCGGAAATTCGCCACTTACAATTGCACTGAGCCATTTTATAATAAACATAACAATTGGTTTAGTGATAATTTTCCCTGCAACACTTGGCGAGGAATATGGCTGGCGAGGAACAATCTTTGCATCCATAATGAAGTCTGGTATCAATTTAAAATGGGCGATAGCAATTTCAGGAGCTTTATGGGGCTTATGGTATGCTCCGCTTATTCTTATGGGGCTTAACTTTCCTAATCATCCGATTTTAGGGTTATTTGTTTATATAATATTCAGCATCTCGGTTGGTGGAATTTTCGTCTGGATTTACCTAAAATCTCAAAGCATTTTCGCTTCGGCGATTGCTCATGGTGTGCTAAACGGTTCTGCACAGGCGGTTATGATAATAATGACACCCAAAAATGAACTTGTAGGGGGTTCTGTTGGTCTAATAGCATTTATTGTTGCATCTACAATTATGCTAATATTGTGGGTTAAATTTCCACCGAGAATTCCGGAGGATATTTTGCCTATATGCAATCAGATAGAACAGAACAATGCAATATCGTGACCAGAATCCAGAGTTTTTTCAATTCTTTCTTCTGGAGAATATTGATTTGCACCAGCCATTAATGCTAAATCGTCACTGAGTATTTTTCCCTTAAACTTAAGATCATCTCTTAGAATTGCAGTGATCTTTTTGGAATACGTAGCAGGATATTTACTGTCCAAGCTTCTGGCAAGAAGATGAGTAGTCATTATCAAATCCACACCAGCATCGATTGCTGCCTTGAAAGGAACGAAATGACGGTCAAAGAACTCATGGGAGGAGATGCCAGAAACGGGTAAACGCAAATGCGGATCTTCATCGACCGACCCTAACCCCGGAAAATGCTTTGCACAAGCCATAAGACCCCCTGCAGATATGCCCTCGATAGATGCAACCACTTTTTCAGCCGTTGTTTCTGGATCGGATGAGAAAGTTCTATTTTTAATATATTTGCCAGTTCCTATGTCAGCTACTGGTGCAAGATTTATTGTTATTCCGAGTTCTGCAAGAGCTTCCGCAGATAATTTGTATATTTCTCGAAC
>JAUXEQ010000128.1 GCA_030620455.1 bacterium
CGAATAACGGTGTAAGCAAAATAGTTAAGGAACTTCGCGCTGCAGGAATTCCTGCTGTGCCAGTAGGAAAAGGTGGTTTATACAATTCACATGAGGTAAAAGTATTGCTTCATCTGTTAGAATTCTTGAATGATCAGAATGCTAATGGTATACTTCTATCCTTACTTCAATCGTCATTGTTTTCCATTCCGATTGGAACTATAGTCGAAGTCGTCGAAATGTCGAATGATTCCCTATGGAGTAAACTTCAACAGTGGACTGAATTGTCAGAAGCACAAAACGAGGAACAAAGTAATCTCATTGAAGCATGCAAAATTCTGCTTCAACTTGTCAATATGAAAGCTGAACAGAGCGTAGATGAAATTCTTCAACATTTCTTGTTCAATCTTGGATATGCAAAAAAACTTTGCATCGAGAGCGGTGAGATTGCGATGGAAAATATAATGGAATTTCTCGGTATATTAGTTTATCAAGTGAGTATTCACGGTGCAAATTTATATAACATTTTGAACGATATTATGGAACGAAAATTAAACAATAAGAACAGCTATGCGATGCCGTTGCAAACAAAAAACGCAGTAAGAGTTAGCACAGTACATAAAGCCAAAGGTCTTGAAGCTCCCTTTGTTATCGTTGTCGAGCCTTACATACCAAAAAGAGATAGATTAGCAATAATTAGAGAAATTCCGGGTAAGGTTTTTGTAATAAGTAAACGCAATCGGGATAATCCTGTAGCCAGAAAAGCAAATGAAATTAACTCTAACAAGTTCAATGCGGAAAAGAAACGACTTTTTTATGTCGCACTAACACGTGCAAAAGATCATTTAGCAATTGTAGGGAAAAATGGCGGTGAATATATAAAATGGGCTTACGATGAGCCGATTGAAAAGGGATTGTTGAATGATGATGATTTCGAAGTTATTCACGATACCGATCTGCCAATCGTTATAAAGCCTGTTACGGAAATAACACAAGTAACATTCCCAAATGAATGGATCTTGGCAAGTAGAGAGATTGAAGATAATTCTGTGAAATTAATTTCAGTACGCGACGCAGCGAAAGAGATATTGAGAATAGACACAAAATCGGAGCTTAGCATTCCACTCGATTCAAGCGAAGAAAGTTCCAGTAGTTCAATAATCTGGGGTAATGTTGTCCACAAAGCTCTTCTGCTGGCTCCTTTCAGAAATTCCGAGCACCTGAAGCATATCGCAAATAAACTGGAAAGGATATTTTTGACCGATAGAAATTACTCGAAAGGAAAATTATTTCAGATACTTGAAAAGTTTGCGATGTCGAAATATCATGACATTCTGACTTCAACCAACCACCTAAAAGAAGCTCCCATCAACTACCGAATCGGTAATGTTTTAATTCATGGATTTGTAGACCTTGTAGTAATGGACCCACCAGAAGTTTGGGACTACAAAACAGGTGTCAATAAGGAGTTACAGGATTTCTATTTTATGCAGGTCGGTACTTACCGATGTGCTATTGCGAGATGGCTGGGAATTCCCCCACAAAATATCGCTGCAAAGCTAATCTACATAGGCGATTCGATACATTCATTAGATATTCCAGTCGATTTGGAATTGCCAAAGAAACTTCAGGATATGAGAGTATCGTAAAATCGTTTTCAGCATATTCGAAATTGCGACAAAGGGAGCAATGTCCTAAAGGGAAAGGGTGTATACCCGTAGCGTATATGCTGTGTTATACGATTCATGGCAAGCAAACTTAACACTCTAATTATAAAAACATGTAAACTTCTGTGTAACGATTTGTTAGCCAATTTTATCAAAGAGTGATTGTTGGGGATTATTTCTTTTAGGACCTATTTTTTCATTTTTCAAAGGTCTGACATCAATAACTGCACCATGATTTATAAAAATTTCATAGAATTTCTGATAATTATTCCCCCAATAAATCATTGCACAAGACATTGGAGCACCTTTGCTTTTACTATTACCATTCTCTAAAAATTTCAATCGGGTATCATATAAGAAACATATTGCAGTTGCGCTCCCAAACACACTCTTTTTCCAATGACCAGTATTTGTTGCAACTGGCACAAGCGCAAGAACTTCGGAACCATACTTCTCATGCGCCTCAGCACATTTAGCTAACCAATGACGGATAGTTGTCCCATTTTTCTTACTAATTCCATAAGGAGGATTAACATATACCGTTTGATAATCCCACGATTCTCTTAAGCCATCGTGTTCCGGTAACATGTATTCGACTTTAGCATTTACTATAGAATATTCACTTGAACACGGATCTAAAGTGATTTCTCCACTAAATACCTTTTTCACCGCATTCACGTACTTTTGAGGAGTTCCCCAATCTTGACTCTTTGAATTTATATTTCTTCCAGCGGTCATTTATAGAATTTCCTCCCAAGGCTTCAACTTTAATGTCTTTATCTCATCTCTAAATTGGCGGATGTTACCAGAAGAAGGCGAAATAATATTAAACCAGCTTTCTATATGCCCCAGATTTTCGGTAAAGTATTTCAAAAGGGCCTTATCTGCATTAATGTTCATCTTAACTTTAGTAAACTGGTTTTTCTTCTTATCTGGAGCGTAACTTGCAAGAAATGCCTTCTTCACATGTTCATATTCAGTTGTTGGGTTAATTATCAAATCCTCAATAAATTCTATAATACCAGAATCAGCAAGGAAGATGAGCCAATCATAGGATTGTGCTAATACCTTAAGTTCCTTGTTATGATCTTCTGACGTAAACCAATTTCCGTGGTTACTAACAACCCCAACTGTTAGGATAAAACTTTGTAATAATTCAACGTCTTCAGATTCAACAACTTTAGCAAGTAATTCGTGGTATGGTTGCGAATAAAGGACACTATTGCCTTTGTAAATAATGCCATATAAACCACCACTACTAATCCTCACTTTCTGTAAAGATGAAACCGTTCTGGCAACATAGGCTCCTTGTTTTGCTTTTTCGATTGTTTGTGGTCCTTTTTTGGTACCTTCTTCTACACCAACCCGTTTACATTCTAATATGGCAAAGGGTTTGATGCTTTGCTCAACTATAGAAACAGTTATCTTTTCACCTGTTTTTCTTGTAATGGTAGCAACAAGATATGAATTATTGCTAACCGCTATAGTGCATGCATTTCTCAATATTCCATCTTTTGAAAGAAGATTATTATTTATTTTCTCAAAAGACGTAAGATCCATGCTTTTATCCAGCGCTTTTAACATTTTGTTTGCTGTAATGGAAGACCCATCATTTGGAATCTGAATTTTACATTCACTGAGAATAGGATGAAGGGAATACTCTACATTATGCGTAATATCTGGATTCCCGTATTCGGGTATTCTTTTTTCGATAGAAATAGAATTATTAAACTTCCATGTTTTTAAAAGATAAAATGTAATTATTTCAACAATAGTACCTAACGCCCGTCCGGCAGCTTTTTTCGAGTCTTTAGCATAATGAAAAATCTCTTCGGTCAAAGCTTTCTGCAATTGATCAACTGATTCGTATATCATAGTTATTCTGTTCCTTTTTTAATTGGCTAACAAACATTATACAAAAGTATATATATTCTTTTTTATTATAAATATTTTCCAAGATATTCTCTATCGCTTGCCATGTCGCATAACAAAGAAATTTACGAGGTTTCTCTCTTAGTAAAAAATCTACACTTCTGTTTTGGAAATTTTATTTTATAAAGTATATTTTTTTCCAAACGCTTTCATTAGCTGATTTCAAGTTAATCAGATAAATACCTGAGTTAAACTCTCGAGCATCCCAAACGTAACTCCCAGCATTTTTGAACTCTTTTCTAAGCAAAGATCGTCCATTAATATCAAAAACAGTGAGTTTGAACGGTCCGATGCCAGAAAATTGGATGCATACAGTGGAGTTGAATGGATTGGGTGATACTCGAACCACAGATGCTTTTGGCTTGTTTATCGGTTTCTCATCAACTGTCTGTATAGCAGGAGCAAAGCTTTTAGCCTGTGCAGCAGTAGTCAGAAACTGAACTCTATCTGGAGCTGCGATAATTGCATACGCAAACGTATCAGCCTCATCGATGTCGAGTGTAAAAGGTCCATTCCCGATAATTAGCGACCAGTCTTCAAGGCTGTCGTCACCCTCAAAATTAATAGACCCGGAAAGGAAGCCATATATTACGCTGTCCGACCAGCCTAAAGCTGAGGGATAGACATATGTGCTGTTCTTTATAACCGAACCAACATCGACAGGCAGAACCTCTGCAATTCCGACGTAAGCGGGATGAAGCGGTGTGAAACCTTGTTCCCACATATAGCACAATCCCGAGGATGAATCCCATAAAGCCCGATCATACCAGACACTGCTCTCCTCTCGGACGTCATAATCCATATAAAGCCCAAAATAAGCATTCTCAATTTTGGATCGGGAAATATTAGAGACTATATATTCAAGAATAATAAAATATCTATTCGAACTGCTTAACCATGCGTGTGCGAACATATCCGCTCTGAGCCGTGACTTACTATCGACGAACGAGCATGATAACTCACGATTAGCTATTTCTCCCGGAGTGGATAATGCTATCGGTGAAACCGGCAGCAGTTCGCTAAGAATACCATGCTCACCAGTAGCGGTGTTATCCTCAGCAAAGGCAAAGATTGCAGTTCCTCCATAAAGGTAATTGTAACCGTTATAGGTAAATCCCTGACCGGGTGAAGAACTGTTATCCGGATCAAAAAAACCAAGCTCACCGAAATTGGTAATTGTGAGAGTTACACTGTCGGTAGAAATGTCATGAGTGGTTCTATTGTATTGCGATATGAAGACATCGAATGTATCTATCCATTCACGAGCTAAATGATCGGTAGCTTTAATTGCAAATTGAGCCAACATACCTCGAGGTGTATCGGATGATATATTAAATTGAAAAGGCTCACTTTCATTTTCAACAAGTTCCGCAATATCGAATGTACCAAACGATGCTATACTATCAGTAATTGTGATATAATCAGAATTTGAATTCAACGTAGCGTTAACTCCTAATGCGGTCGAGCCACCGTTATATAATTCTACAACTAAATCGACTGTTTCACCCGGATCCGCAATTCCATTTCTATCACCGAGAGGATCGTCGACAAAGTGAGATCTATA
>JAUXEQ010000065.1 GCA_030620455.1 bacterium
CAAGGAGCTTAAGGAAGTGTTTGATACAAAGATATTTCTTGAACTGTGGGTTAAAGTTCGTCCAAACTGGTTTAAAAAGGACTTATATATTAAAAAATTTGGGTATGACAGATAGAATTCAGGGCATTGCTATTGCATCTTCTATGCTCTGGAATTAAATATCCTTTCAATACACATAAATTTTGTTGGCGATCCGTTCTATCCGATGATCCATAATAATAATCCTTTTCTCCCCGAGGAGAAAGGATAGCATGAAGCTATGCCCTTTTTGATCCCTCTCCTTGGGGAGAGGGTGATTCCGACGATAGTCGGAATCGGGTGAGGGGGTGAATGTAGTCCGAAGAAATTAGTGTTGGGTGAGAAGAAAAAAAGAAACGAAAAAAAATTTCAAAAAACCGAGAAAAGATGTTGACAAAGAATTTTTCATCTATATCTTACAATTCGAACGAAAAACCAAAATGGTCGAATGTTTTAATATTTAATGAAAGGCTTAAATTGGATCTATATATTGAAAAGAAAGAGTATATCGTTAAATCTGCTCAAAAGCTATTTTCTCGGTTTGGCTTTCTCAAAACCACTGTAGACGAAATAGCTAAGTCAGCCCGAATGGGAAAGGCGTCGATTTACCATTATTTCAAAAACAAAATTGATTTGTTCCGCGAAGTTGTAGAAATGGAAAGAAAAAAACTTGAGCAGGAAGTGAAAAAAGCTACTGAAGAGGTGAAAACTCCTCAGCAAAAAATGAAAGCATTTGTAATGACTAAGATGAAATATCTTCGGGAGCTTACGAATATTCACAGCGTATTAAAGGAAGATGATCTGGATCACTACTCGTCCATTAGGAGAATTAGGGAAAAGGATTTCTTGGGGGAAATTGAGCTTGTTAAGTCGATTCTTGAGGATGGCGTAAAGAAAAACATTTTTGTTATTAGGGATACTAACCTGGCAGCATTTGCATTTATCTCGGCTCTAAAAGGCTTGGAATATCCCTGGACAATAAAAATTCCCTCAATAGAAATAGAAAGGAATGTTGATACGATTTTAGAAATTTTGTTTAACGGGATTGTGAAACGATAATTTTTTTACAATGGAATCGAACAAAAAACTATTATAGTTTAATAGTAGAAATAGATATTAATTTTTTGTAAAACTAATTTAAAATAGGAGGAATAAGTTGATAGAAGCAATCAAAAAAGGGCTTCATCTCACACTTGGAGCATTTGCGATGTCAAAGGAGAAAGCCGAGAAGCTTATCGACGAGCTTATTAAGAAAGGCGAAGCGGGAATGGAAGAAAAGCCGGAATTGGTGAAAAAGATACTTGAGCGTGCGCAGGAACAGGAAAAGAAAGTTGCTGAATTAATCGATCGCGCAGTACAAAAAGCGGTTGAAAAAGCAAAAATTGCAACTAAAGAAGATATCGAGAATTTAAAAGAGAAGGTAGATTCAATTGTAAGAAAGATGCAATAATATGACCGCAAATCTTCTTTATCGCACAGAAAGATATCGTCATATAATCAGTGTTCTGGTTCGATGGGGTGTAGTCGAACTAACAGGACATATTCTAAAGTTGCCTTCGCTGAAAAGAGTTCCTGAAGCCGAGCGATTGACCAGAGGAGCACGTTTTAGAAGGGCTCTTGAGGAATTGGGTGGTACTTTCATTAAGATCGGGCAGATACTGAGTGTTCGACCAGATATCGTCCCTCTCGATGTTTGCTCTGAGCTTAGCAAACTACAAGATCAAGTGCCACCCGATCCATTTGAAAAAATTGCTCCAATACTTACTCAGGAATTCGGTGCTTCTTTTGACGAGGTATTCTTAGAATTTGAAACTAAACCTGTAGCGGCTGCATCATTGGCGCAGGTTTACCGTGCCAAGACAAAATCCGGTGAAACTGTTGCTGTAAAAGTTCTTCGCCCGAATATACGTCAGCAAATTAACTTTGATATTAGTCTTATGAGACAAATCGCTGAAGCTGGAGAGCTTATTTCTCCTATTGTCTCTGAAATGAACCCAATGCTATTTGTAGATGAGTTCGCTCGGTCGCTGCGAAGGGAAACAGATTTAATTTGGGAAAGACGTAATATTGATCGATTTAAGTCGCTCTGTGCCAACGATGACACAGTTTATATTCCCAATACTTATCCAGACTTATCCACGAAGAATATACTGGTTATGGAATTCATTGATGGAATAAAGGTTTCGGATATGCAAAAACTTAAGGATAATGGTATTTCTCTTGAAACAGTTGCTGAAAGAGGTGCGACTCTCATTGTCCATTCTATTTTCGACTACGGGTTCTTTCACGCCGACCCTCATCCCGGTAACATACTCGTTCTACCAGACAATGTTGTTGCACCATTGGATTACGGAATGGTTGGATATGTGGAAGAAATTACGAGGATTTCATTGTTTGATATGGTTAGAGGTGTTGTTAAAACCGATGTGGATCTGTTTATGCGTGGACTTGAAGCTATATCTGTATTGCCAGTTGGTACCTCAGAGCGTGAGATTCGTAGAGACATTACTGAAATGATTCACAAATATGCTGGTGTTTCACTGCGAGATCTGAATTTGAGCGAAATAGGTGAGGATTCGTTCTCGCTTTTCCGTCGATTCAAGCTTCGTATCCCTTCCGATTGGTCCATGCTTGTCAAGGCACTCATTACTGTTGAAGGTCTTGGAAGAACAATTGCTCCTGGCTTCAATGCTGTGGAATTTCTTCAACCATATGTGAAGCAATATATTTACAAAAGATGGTCTCCAAGCAAGATTTTTATTTCAGCTGGAGCTCTTCTTGAGGATGCACTGAGAACATCGATGAAATTGCCCGATAGATTGAATAAGATCACCGAAAAACTTCAAAGAGGGGAATTAACGGTGAATTTGGAGCATCGTCGATTAGAAAAACTCACAAGAGAAATCAACAGATCGAGCAATCGTCTTTCAGTGGCAGTAATAATAGCGGCTCTACTAATTTCATCGGGTCTTGTTATGTCATTAGGCAAAGGACCACAGTTCTTAGGACTCCCTGCTATAAGCTTCTTTAACTATGGTATCGGCGTAATTTTAGGACTTTATCTTGTTTTTGATATGCTAAGAAAACGAAAGATTTAACAATAACAATATGGAGGAAAAAAATGTCTGTAACAATAGAAAGCCTAGTGGCTACTAAGATCGCAAGACAATTTGCTAATGTCAGTAGAAAATTCGGGATTTGGAAGTATACACTTCCTATTTTGGAAAAAGCAGCTTACAAGATGGTTGTCGATAAGGGTGATCCAATTAAAGCAGGTCCCAGGCGTCAGCGCGAGGACAAATTCTACATTGTGACAAATGTAGTAAGGACTGCGTTCAAAGCATACGATCGCGGTTCGCCTGCTGTGCGAGATGTGATAATCAACATGTTTCTACGCAATTTCCTGACGCCAACTGAGCAGAATGCTAAGGCAAAGAAATTCGAGGAAGAATACGGTACAAGACCACCAGAATTTCTAACTATTTCGCCAGGGGGAAAGTGCAATTTGCGCTGCAAAGGTTGCTATGCCGAAAGTGTTCCCACAGGATTGCCAGACTTGTCTGCAGAAACTGTCGAGCGCGTGCTATCCGAGAAATTTGAAAAATGGGGTAGTTGGTTTACTGTGTTTTCCGGCGGTGAACCATTTCTTTGGCGCGATGGAGATATCGATATTATTGAAATGGCGCGAAGACATCCCGAGCAATACTTCCTCGTTTATACCAATGGTACACTTATTGATAAGGATAAAGCAGCAAGACTCGCGGAAGTTGGGAATATGACTACGGCAATCTCGGTTGAGGGATTTGAAAAGGAAACCGACGATCGTCGAGGAAAAGGAACCCACAAACGTATTCTAAATGCATTCAGTAACCTTCGCGAGGCTGGTGTGCCATTTGGTATTTCTACAACAGCGATGCCTGAAAACGCAGAGCTTCTTGTCTCGGATAAAATGATTAAATATTATTTTAAGGAACAGGGTGCGCTATATCAATGGCTTTTCCAGTATATGCCCATAGGTCGCGGTGTTGATGTAGCAAAGCAGGTTCCTCCGGAGATCCGTCGCAAGATGTGGGAACGTGAACAGGAATTGATTCGCAAAGAGCGATTGTTTTTCGCAGACTTTTGGAACTGTGGGCCATTAACGTCCGGATGTATAGCTGGTGGTCGTCAAGGTGGGTATATTTATATCGATTGGAATGGAAATATTTATCCTTGTGTCTTCGTTCCGTTTTGGAAAGACAATATTCATGAACTATACGCTCAGGGAAAAACTCTCACTGACGCTCTTTTCTCAGACCTTCTTACTGGGGTGCGAGACTGGCAAAAGTCATACAGCTATATGTGTCCGCCAGATTGTCGTGGCAACGAAATACTTCCTTGCATTATCCGCGACCACCACAAAGTAATGCACGATTTGGCTATTAAGACCGGTGCAAAACCGGGATATAAGTCAGCTGAGGTTAGTTTACATGATCCAGAATACTACAATGCAATGATTCAGTATGACAAAGAGGTCGCTGAACTTATCGATCCAATCTGGGAGGAGAAGTATCTTGAGCCAAATTTCAACAAGGAATAGAAATACGAAGTTGCGATACATGATATCAACGAATTGAATAGACGTTATTTTCTCAATCCCAAGGATATCTTATTTAAGTAACTACCCTCTATACCCCAGCTCCTTTCTCACCGAGGAGAAAGGATAGCATGAATCGTTGAACTTATTTTAATCCCTCTCCTTGGGGAGAGGGTGATTCCGACAAAGTCGGAATCGGGTGAGGGGGTGAAAAATCGAATTCGGGTGAGGAAAAAAGTCATTGTCGGGTGAGGGGGTGAAAAATCGAATTCGAAAGGTTAATGTAAAATGAAAAGTTAATCGGTTAGCACTCGATTGTAACTCTTCGTGAGCCATCGCTTGGTCCAGTGTATGGTATGAAAAGTGAAGATGCTTGTTGTGGTTAAGCTCTGGTTTTTCTAATAGTGGACATAGATAATAATAACAATATTTAATATGCACTTCGAAATGAAAAATGTTATCGATAAGTCGAATTCTCTTGACATTTTCACTGAGCACGTTAAAAATAATGGGCAAACAGAACGACTTCGGAGGCATAATAATGCGAGTTAATAAATCGTTGATACCCACATTAAAGGAAGAGCCCTCAGATGCTGAGGTTACGTCCCACAAACTTATGATTCGAGCTGGTCTTATAAGACAACTTTCAGCGGGAATATATACTTTTCTGCCGTTTGGGTGGCGAGCTATGTTGAAGGCGATAAACATTATTCGGCAAGAGATGAATGCTATCGGTGGACAGGAATTGCTTATGCCATCCCTCAATCCCACAGAACTCTGGCATGAAACCGGTCGGGATCAGGATATGAAGGATATTTTATTTTCGATAAAAGACAGGGATTTTCTTTTGGCACCAACTCACGAGGAGATTATTTCCGATGTTGCACGCCGAGAGATTAGGTCGTTCAGAGAACTTCCGCAGATATGGTATCAAATACAGACAAAATTTCGCTACGAACCACGACCGCGATTCGGATTGTTGAGATGTCGGGAATTCATTATGAAGGACTCATACACACTTTGCGCAACACAGGAACAGTTGGATGAATTGTATAATCTTCACGAGTACGCCTACAGACGCATTTTCACTCGATGTGGACTAAAATACGTTGTGGTTGGCGCATCGAGTGGGATGATGGGTGGTTCTGGATCGCAGGAATTTATGGTTCCCTCTGAAGCGGGTGAGGATCGTACCGCATTTTGCGAGAAATGCGGATATGCTGCTAATACCGAAATTGCACAGGGCATTCTCGAACCGTTCGAGCCAGCTGAAATAATGGGAAAGAAGAAAGTTCACACTCCAAATCTTCGAACTGTCGAGGAGGTTAGCGAATTCCTGAAAATTCCTCGAGCACAGATGCTTAAATCGCTTTTATATGTCGCTGAAAAGGATGATTTGCCTGTTATGATATTGATAAGGGGAGATCAGCAGCTTAACGAGGAGAAGCTTGTACAATACCTGAAATCTCCGATAAGACCAGCGCATCCTGAGGAGGTTCAGCAGTGGTTAGGTGCACCAGCAGGTTTTATTGGGCCTGTCAACGCTCCCGATAGTATAAAAATTTTGGCGGACAAATCCTATCCAGTGGATGTGCCTTTCGCAACAGGTGCAAATGAAAAGGACTATCACATTATAGGATATACACTTTCCGAGACTAAGGTGGATGATACTGGTGATTTCAGGATAATAAACGAGGGAGAAAAGTGTGTCGAGTGTGGGAATCCGCTTAAAGTTAGAGTTACTATAGAGATAGGACATATTTTCAAGCTCGGAACTAAGTATTCTGAATCTATGGGTGCGTTATTTCAGGATTCCGAGGGTGCTCAGAAGCCTATTATAATGGGAAGTTATGGGATAGGTGTGGGTCGAATACTATCTTCTGCAATCGAGCTTTTCGCAGATGAGAGCGGAATTGTTTGGCCAATTACAATAGCGCCGTTTGAGGTCATTATCACTGCGTTAGATATAACGAACGATAAGATTAAAGAGGTAGCTGAAAAGCTTTATAACAAGCTTTTGTCAGAAGGTATGGATGTTCTTCTGGACGACCGTGACGAGCGTGCAGGTGTGAAATTCAAGGATGCCGATCTATGGGGAATTCCTATTAGGATTACTGTGGGCAAGCTTACTGCCGAGGATAAGGTGGAGGTTGTCCTTAGAAGAGATACTGCGAATAGGATGGCTGTGGATATAGAGATGGCGGTTGCTAAGGTTAAGGAACTTCGATTAATGTTGTATAATGAGATCGAGAGTTCGGCAAAAAAAATTGAAGTAAAAAACTTGTCAAAAAAATAGATTTGCTTTAATTTATCATAGAAACGATTGTTAAAAATAGAGTAATTGTTATAATACTTATAAAAAAGGAAATTTATTGATTTAGTAAATCCTTGGCTTTTTATTTGTATAGATGCCTGAAAGGAGCAATAAAATGTTAAGGTCATTTTGCCGAGCAAAAATCCGCAATGCTCGCATTACCTCTGTTGAACTGGAATACGAAGGTTCGATTGAAATAGATGAAGCTATACTCGAGGCGTCCGAAATTCTTCCGTGGGAGATGGTGCAAGTGTTAAATATGGAGAATGGAGAACGTTTTACGACTTACGTAATTCCCGGCAAGCGTGATAGCGGAACAATTTGCCTTAAGGGACCAGCGGCTCGAAAGGGTCTTATCGGTGATAGAGTGATAATAATCTCATACACAATGTGCACCGTTGAGGACTGGGGCAATAGGTCTCCTAAGATTATCAATTTAAACGAGAAGAATCAGATAGTTAAGTAGTTTTGAAATATCTATCCGCACGACAATCATTTAGAACCAGTGTAATAATTTGACTTCTCACCCGACTCCGACTTAATCCCCTCACCCAATTCCGATTACATCGGAATCACCCTCTCCCCAAGGAGAGGGAAAAAAGAGGACTTCGCTTCATGCTCCTCTTTATCCATGTGGAGAAAGGGGTCGGGGGATAGAGGAGTTTACTTGAAAAAAATTGAAACTTTTTCAAAACTCCATAGTCTAAATATGTAGAGACCAACAAAAGGAGGTAAAAAATGGAAGCTTATTGTGTGATAGTAGCAGTAGCAATTGCACTGGTGTCTTTATCGGATCTTCTTAGCAAACCCAGAAAG
>JAUXEQ010000004.1 GCA_030620455.1 bacterium
CGTATCCTTGAAAATTTCGAATTTCTCCGATCTTTCGAACGGATCAATGTTTCCCGATGAGGGATAACCATTATTATCTTCGTCGCAAAATCTGAATAGTAAATATCGACCCTCTGGAATAAATGCCCAGTACAAGTTCTCTCTATCTGACAGATTATAAGTTTCGATTTTATCTATCGATTTAGCGAGCATAATTTCGCTTACACAAAACTTAGGTGTTCTGACCCATAGTTGCCCCAGTGTTCGATTTGGATATGTTACTGTTAAGGATTCAATTTTACAATTCTCAAATTCGTCGCACAGTGAATCTAAAACTAAAGTTTCTACATCACTCACAGGAATTTTTGGATCAACAATAAGTTTAAGAATATTGCTTTGCGTTTTCTCCACCTTAAAATAATTTTTGTAGGTTTCAAAAACAGCGCTAAAAGGTTCATCAAAAATCAGATAGACTTCTCGAGCATTTATTGTAACTCGCTTCTTTGAATTCTTTAACTCGGGTGGAGCTGTGTCTAAATCCGCAAGATTAAAAATCGATCTTGAAATAGAATCACAATTATTATTAAAATCACAGAACACAATATCGATATCGAATGTATCTGGCAGACTTTCGAATCTCATAAATACTGTGCTCGAATCTTTCGGTGCCAACCACACATTAGTTAGCTTACAGCTTTCAACACTTGCATTTATTTTGTTCAGTTGCGGCTTGCTATCGAAGGAAATTTTCAATGTAGAATTATCTCTCATTTCAACTAAAGAGATTTTCGGTGGTATCGTATCTACATCTGTCATAGATATCATTATCCCTTTCGACATTGTCGGTATTCTATTCCTTGAAACGCCTATTTTTATCGGTATGCCATCGCCTTTCAAAACCTTAGCAAGAAGATAATATTCACCTTTAGGAAGATAATTTAGTGTAAATGAGCCGTCATCTCCAGACCACGTGCTCCTAATAACATCATTAAAACTAATATCCTCGTAAGCCTCTATAATAGCGTCGGTTACAGGCGTAAAAGTCCTCGATTCATAAACATACCCACTTATTAAACCGCTGTCGATCGATTCACCGGTTGAGAACGCAAAGGACTGCGTTGTTCCCATCATGTTTTTCCTAAGATCTGTCAGAGTTGGCAAAACAGACACAACATATGTTGCCTTTTCCTCAAATGGGCTGTGTTTAATTACTACTTTCCTTCCTCTAAAATTAATCTTCATATCCTCCAGAGTTGGCTGAATTACAAAATTCTCAGGATCCTTAACAATTCCTTCGCTAAATTCGATTGTAATTATTGCATCGACATCAACCGATCTTTCCATATCAGAAGGCGTTGTTTCTATAATTTTCGGTGGCGTTTTATCGATCGGACCACCAGGTGGACTCTGAATCTTCGCACAACCTGCAACAACTAAAATTAACATTAATACCGATATCTTTATATTTCTATTATTCATAGAATCCAATATATACATCCATAAATCCCACACTAAGCAGTTTTATAGACCAAATGGAAAAACAAAGCATCCATCAAAAAAAAGCTCCCCTTTCTTAGGGGAGCTTAAAACATCTGTGTTGCAGAATCGACTTATTTTACATAGAAAGCTCGACTCGATATGGAGTAACCATCGTAACTGAGCGTAACCATGTAAAGTCCCGATTGCAGCCCATCTGCATTCCAGTTTATAACATGATGACCTGCTGTCATAGAGCCTTTGTATAGCTCCGCAACCCGTATTCCTGTAATATCGTAAATAGTGAGTTCAACGTTATTTGCTTCAGGTATATCAAATGAGATATCGGTAGTGGAGTTAAATGGATTAGGACAAATATTCAGCATGAACGCTGTCGGAACGCTTGCCGGAATTTCCTTTACTTCTGTATTCTCAATAGCATTTAAATCGAGAATCGCACCAATAAGACATCCTCCAATATCCCAAATGCTTGTAACTGAAGCAAGGTAAACCGATGTGTATACGGCTCTTCCAAACATTACACCGACAATGCTGAGTGTATCTCCATTCGCATAATAAATTTTTTGAGTACCAGTTCCGGGGTCAAGGAAATCTACATAGTCGTCAGCAGGGGTTTGGTATGGATAAGTTCCTCTCCAATGTATAGTTCCAGCACCAAAGAATCTCTCAAAAGATTCTACTTTCTGAACATTACCAGTAGCCATTCTGCTACCGTCAGCACCAGTGAAATTAAACAGGTTTAGAAGCTCTGTGCCACTATAATCCTGTGCAAAGTCGGGTCCCTGGATGAATATGAATCCACCATGATCGATGTAATCGACTACTGCTGCTCTCATTACAATTGGGAAATTACTATCTGTGGCTCTGGTTCCGAAAACCACAAACACGCCGCTTCCATCAAGAGTTCCTCTGTAATCGTCAAGATTGTATTTTTCGTTTACTGTAATATCCTCGTCTTGATCAGTTATCGTGTACTCTGAAGTATCCACGCCTATATTGTTTAGGACTTGAGTAAACAGCTCGGTAAATCCTTCTCCGCCGTCAAAATCGATAATTAGAACGCGATTCCTATCTGGTTCTACATGTACATCTACAGTATATATACTCGATGGAATGGATGTACCTAAATCTGTGTATTTTGTTATAACGTAATACGAGTATGAACCACCGTCATGAATATCACGAGTGATTGTGTAACATGTATCGGTCGCGGAAGAACTTGTATAAATTGGACTACCGCCACCATCATAAAGCTCGTAGTGATCAACATCGAGATATGCACTTGAAGGCTTTCGCCAGCAAATCGTGAGTGAAATAGGTCCAGACAATGGTCTCGATCTGGGTGAAAAGCTACTATAAAATCTATCGACTGGATGATAATAAGGAAGCATAAGATCTATAGACCTCGATGACATTACAGGGAAAGTTGTATCTTTCGTCGCGAAATATTCTTTTTCTGCACTTACCGTCTTATTACCCCATTCAACATCAGTGTATACCACTCTTCCACTTGTTGTCGTTATCGTTGGCAACATACCGGTCATTCGAATTGTAATTCCAGAATAGTCCGTTCTTCCTTCAAGAGTTGCGTTTACTGTTACCGAAACTTTGGATGGTGTTATTCTAAACGTAACAGTAGTATCTCCAGATAGAATTATAGTTTCGCTTGCGGGATCGTAACCTGTATAACTCACATCGATTTTGTATCTTTCCATAGGACGATCGAACGAACATTTACCATCAGTACCCGTTACATCGGAAAGTGTTCCATATATGGGATTGCTTATATCTACGTCTGCACCTACAATAGGATCACCAGATCGCGAATCTAAGACTTCACATGTAACTGTGTATAGAATCTGATTAATATAGAAATTCACAGTTTCATCGGCGTCGACAATTGTTACATCGTTCGTGTCAGCATTATAGCCAACACCATAACTCGCAATAAGTTCGTATGAACCAGCAAGCAAATTACCGATTTCAAAGTAACCTGATGGATGCGAACTAAACTCGCCTATACCCACGACTGTAATATCTACTCCACCGGTTGCTGCACCATCTACATAAGTAGTTCCTGAAATAGCGTATGTCGGTAATTCCAAATACACATCTACAACCACATCATGATCGATAATGGTAACACTAATTGTAGTATCGATATAATCGTCAGCTTCAACTTCAAGATTAGTAACTCCCGGGAAAATCTTTCCGACCTTGTAAAAACCAGAAGCATCGGTTGTATCTGTGAAACCAGCCATCCAAATTCTCGCACCTTCTATTGGATGCGAATGCAGAGCGCTGTATACATTTCCAGAAACATAGTACTTATCACGACCGCAAAATGTCCCGTATCTAACATAAGCTTGCTCGCCAATAACTATCGAAATATTGCCAACGTCTCTCATATTCACATAGTCGGAATCGTCGGGTGGTGGTCCTGCAATTGGTGCTACAGCAATCTGAAGGCACCAGTATTCATCTTCGAATATCACAGTAGGATCCCACCTAATAATCTGTTCTAACGCAGTTTGATCCTGGTATCTAATTAACCACTCGTTTCTAACACAGTTGTTCCTGAAATCGCTAATCCACTTAACGAACGGCGGTGCATCTGGATTATATATATAAGGTGAAAATCCTATTGGTGGTGGCAATGGTTTATCAAGAGTATCAAAAGCATCATAAGCTATTGTATGATCACTATTAACACCAATAATTACATCAGAACTATCGATACCTGGATCGATAACTTTTATATGTAAATCGAAAACAGGACCGCAGGCTGTATCTCCTGTGGTGAATGGCCATCCTAAATTAAGGAAATGCCGCGTTGGATCGAGGTCCTCTGCATGAACGTATATTTCATACTCAGTAAAGCGATCCAGTACTCCCGGATTGTATACTATTCCATAACCATTGGGAAGTACAGTCCAATCTAACGATGAAGTAACATTGACACCATCAAACAATACATAAACAGAATCTCTATCTATGCCAATGTCATCCGTTAATATGAATTCTATGTCTGTAAATACTGATACTTCAAATTCACCAGATAAAGGTTTTATAATTTGAATGTGAGGATTGGGATCCATAGAACTAGAATCAGCGACAATTGCTTGAAGCTTAATAATGTCCCCAACAGGAATATCAACAAATTCAGTGGGATAACTCTTAAGATTCGCCCAGGTCATTGCATCCAGTGATGTGCCGTAACCCACGAATAGTTTAAGCCTTAATGGATCTGGAAGTTCTGGTATGAGAGTACGATCCCAGGAAACCGTTACAACGGGTCCGGTTACATCGTGAACTTCAACATCCCATGTCATAGAGCCGTAATCGAATTTTCTTATATCTTTAGAAAGCATAGTATACATGAAGTATGAAGGATCGCTAATAGGGAAGTATCCATAAAAACCGGGTATATCGAACTGAGGAAAATCGTTATCCGGATCGAAAAGGTCGCTTGCCAAGGGGTGCTGTCCAAACGTCAAATCGCTTGTGCTTCCGGAACCATCACCAATAGTAACAAGCATCTGCCATACATTTCCTACAGCCAAAGCCAAAAATTCTCTTTCTAAACTCGCCGAGCAATTTCCAGCCAAATCACATGCTTCGACTCGAATTGTATGTGAACCTGCTGGATCCCATCCTGTTGGTGGGTATGGTGGTATATCGACATCGTAAGTCATATGAGCAACGCCCAATGCGGTTTTCCGAATCATATCATCGGGTATCATTGTTGTTCCGTCAAGGTACACATGTATTGTCGTAGCGTTAACACCTACACCAAAATCTTCGACTCTAAGAGCTATGTGCTCGAATGGATTAGCAAGAGTATCGATTCCCACAGGACCAATGCTCCATGAATTATATACTGGAGGTATAGTATCTGCTTCGGGGATCGCTGCTATCTGGAAACACCATTTTACCTCTGGCATAACAAAAGGTGTATCGCATAAATCTATCGAATTAACAAGCACACAAATCTCAGACTCGGTCGGGTAATCAATAATAGGAACATATTCAAAGTTATACCCACCAATAGTAGGTATGAAAACACCAGCAGTGGTTATATCTGCAAGAGAATCTGCAAGACCATCCTTATCTAAGTCTATCTCGAGTTCCACACTAGTATTAGCTAAATCTACACCTGAAACATCATCTGTTATTGTGAATTTTATTACTTCAGTTTCCCTAACACCCACAGCACCATCTGGTGGAAATAGATTTGAGACAACTGGTGGTAGATGGTCGACTGCTCCAATAGTGGTAATCCTAATAACAGCTTCTTCGAGAACGTGGTAAGTAATGCTATTATCAACAAACATATCAACCCAATCAGTAGGCTCGTCCGTAGATCCTATAGCTCTCGTCCCAATGAAAGCCCTTTCTATGTTACCACCGTGAAGGCTATCTGGAATATCATCGATAACCCATTCAATATCTGCACCGGGAATTACTGCATACTCGGTGCGAACAACCCATTCATATATATCGGGTGTATTGTTTCGGGTATCCTTAATAAGAAAGGGATTCATTAATGGATCAAAACCATCCGTACTAGGCGCTACAAAGTAGGCTCGGAAACCACTGGGCATTGGTGGAGGAGCAATAATATCCAATCCTGCTCCATCGTATCCATCAGTCGCTCCTGCGGTCATTCCCATCGTGATGTTCATAAATGCAGAATGGTCAATAGCGTTAACAGTTATATTATATTCCCAACTAGTGCTTTGAGCAAAAGCCGATCCAGTTAGCAATAAGAATATTGCCAAACTAAATATTGCCTTTCTCATAGTATCCTCCTTTCATAGGATTTTTTGTTTTCTTGATTGAGTTTTTGATTACAATTAAAAACAATCATCAAATTTTTTCCAATCCTTCCTCTACATCCTGCAGAAATAAAAATCTCAAACGTAAAGCTTAAAACGAACAACTTAATATCTAATTATCTATTTCTCATCCCCTTAAAAATTCAGGCTGGGGTCCATTTAAGGACCCCAGCCGATTCTCTATAAGTTTACTTAGAGAGCATCATTGTCTTTGTATTTGTGTAGTTTTTAGCAGTTAGTCTGTATAAGTAAACTCCACTTGGAACTTCGTTTCCGAGATCGTCGGTTCCATCCCAAGTCACTGTCTTGTAGCCAGCTGTCTTTGTCTCATTAACCAGAGTCTTCACTTTGTGACCAGAGATATCATATACCTCGAGTCTTACATCTGAATCCTCAGGAATTTCATAAGCTATGACAGTAGCAACATTGAACGGATTAGGATAGTTACCACCAAGCTCGAATGCTGTTGGGATAACTGCCTTTTCTGCGACGAAATAGGCATTATTATCGTTCAGCATTACGTTCCCGGTTTCTCGGAGATTGATTCTATAGCCGTCACTGTATACGAGATATAGGTTGTAATCTTCAGGAACATCGTTCAGGTTAGTAATCATGCTCACGTTAATATCTGTATGAACTTTCCATATAAGCTCATCGTTCTCATCTCTATAATCCGTGTTTAGATGATTCTCGATAAATACCTCAGGAGTGCCGGGCAATCCAAGAATAGATACCTTATCTATACCCTCGTCGTATCCTTTAGTTGCACCTTCTGCAACACCAATAACAAGATTCTTTTCAATTTCGCCGGACTTAATGAGAATATTAGCATTCCAGATAGCAGTAAACACTGGTTTCTTTGTAGAGCCAACATCCTTAGAGTCTGGATCAGGTATTTCAAGTGTGCACGGTACGTTTGCCCAGACAATATGTCCACGACACTGTTCGAGAATAGTTGTTGCGACATATCCGTCCATCTCACAGTCGAAGTAATACGTATGAGTAATATCTAACGCACCTGTTGGTGTAACTTTAACATCTGTTATGTCGACATCTCCCCAGATTCCACCAATAAGGTTCCATGCTGAGAGAAGGTTGTCGAGTACAACACTATGTAAAGGATCACCACAAACACTCAGAATTGTTTCCTCATCATCAACTAGTACAAGGTAACCGTCACCAGGTGTCAGAATATCAGGTGCTGGTGTCCATGTATTACCACGATTAATATAAACGGTATAATCGCCAAATACTGATGTTCTGCTGAGATCATCCGGAATCACGGATAGAGAAACCATGTTCCAACCGACACACAAGTCCCAATCACAGCATTCTATAACAGGAAGAACTTCAACTTCACTGCAGCCTACATTACCTGCAAGGTCTTCAGCACAAACCAGAACTAATTCACCCGCAGTTAGGGTAACAGCTGTTGAGGTTATAGAACCATCATCATTGGTAGGTATGCCTTCAACATAGGTAACGCTTCCGTCCAGAGACTTAATGCTAACATATACATAAGTAAAGTAAGCAATATCTCTGAAACCTTGACCGAGTAAATTATCTCTTATTCCATCTGGTTCTGCAACCATCGATGCCGCAGTCAGTGTGATAAGCCCGGGTACAACTTCAGGTGCTTTGGTATCTATTAGTACGAGCTTTCCGATCGATTCAGAATAACGAGCCTCATCGTAATCGAGTATATTACCAGCAACATCGCGACCCTTAACTAGAATGTATGCAAGACCGTTTCCATTAGGATCACTTGCTACAGTCCAACGATACTTGTATGTATTATTCGCAAAGAAGTACATTGGGAACGGATAGGAATCGTATCCACCCTCAGGCTGGTGCCAGAATGGATTATCTCTATCGTATACTGTTGCATCTGTAGACCATAACAAGGCTTCAAGCAAGTCGTTGGGATCATCGACATGGAATCCATAGTGAGGTGCGCCATCGATTGTTACACGGAGGAAGTCCCAAATTCTTCCATATGTGAAACCGTCGTAAGAAACGTAATCTTCAGCTGTCTCTGACTGATCGAATACCGTTTGCATCCAATGGATAAAGATATCAACCGTATCCGCATTAGTTACCCAGATTATTTCACCGGGCATTTCATCATAAATACAAGTGAACATTGGATAACCGCTTGCCCTAACAAGATCCACTCTGTATTCAGGATCATAGGTGTCAAGGAATACAAAGTTCGGGTGATCTGTTGGAATTACAGTTTCTGTCTCGATGTTCTCTTCATAAGTGGTGAATGTAATTCTTACAGGTCCATCGTATCGGTTATCCTGATCGTCCAAAATCCAATTGTATGCAAGGAATTCCAGTGTTTCTGGTTCCATTACGCATAGCGTATCGATAGTAATTGTTGTATCAACTGTATCACCATGTTCTACAATAACAGTCTCAGCTACAATGTAACATTCCTCATGGAACCTTACGAAGTATTGGACATCCTCAGGAATATAGAACCATCTAACAATTCGGAAGTTTGAACCGCTGATGTTTCCACGATATTCATCCTCGATGACCATTTTTACACTGTCGGTAAAGATAAAGTCATCTGGATAAAGTTCGAATATAACATAGATGGAATCACCCATATATCCACCCTGTTCGGTAAAATCACGGATGAATGGATCATCAGGACCCGATGTATAATCCGGATTATTGAATGTCAAGCACTGGAATCTATGTAAGTGGTCGAATCCCTCGATAACCGACTCATCGATGTAAATCCAGCCGGGATAATCAGGATATTTATTCTCGATCTGCCATGGATAGATATCCTCTGCCCAAGGTTGAGTGAGATATCTCATTTCAGTAGTTTCAAGAGAATTATCGAGGTCGGTTCCTCTTGAAATGTAAGCCTCTCGAGGTACCTGAAGGTTAATTCTGTCTAAACAGAAATTATGCACATATTCTTCAGTCCAGACATCACCTAATATGTTATCGTATACGTTTGTGATATAGTTAGTTCCCCAAACGTGTAATGTGTATAGACCTGGAATTAACTGACCATCACAATTCCAATCATAAATTAGAAGGTTTTTGTCTGGATCATACCAGAAACCATCAGTTGGATCGGTATCGATTGGTAAATATCCATCATCATAAGGAAATTCGGTATCAGTAATCGGATAAACTGCGCCAGTAACTTGATCTACCCATGCAAATCCTATTGCATCAATCTTTGGAAGCTCATCGCCAGTTAGAACAATACGGATTGTTTCGGTCGTGGGTAGGAATATGAGAAGATCTGTTCCGTCGGGTATATCTCCACCTTCCTCATCGGTAACTACAATATCAGTACCACCATTTATGATGTCGTTATCGATCCAAATATTCATAAGTGTATCTGCAAGATATTTACCTGGATAGAATCTTGAATATACCCTAAATACAATTGTAGCATAAACTTCTTCGTTCCAGGGTGAATCGAGAAGGAGATTGAATTCGTCGCTTGGGATTCTTGCAGTCCAAGCACCCAAAGGAGCACTGTACCAAACATATTCGGACGTGGGAACATCATCGATGTTCCAATGATAGTCACTCTCTATTGTTAGTCCAGGGACGTTCGAATCTGCCCACTCAACATAATGCCAATAAACGTCGAACACAACGCTATCGGTAATCGATGGATCAAATGTATACGCATAAACATCCGCACTATCTGGTATATCTTGCCAGCCACCGCATTTTTCAGGTGATAAGAACGAGGTAAGTACACCTGGTCCTCCGAAATACGGTACTTCCCAAGAATCATGTTCAGGATCGATAATAGTATCTTCATCTCCGAATTCAATTTGCGGCCAGCCTACAACAGGCATGTCATATCGAGTTTCTATTCGGAACGGATATTCATGATCGAGCATAATATTTCTAGCATTGTCATCGAAATTCTGAATACTCAACTGAGCAACACCGTCCATTATGCCATCACCAGAAATTATCATATAACCAATCCATTCACGGTCGGAATTCCAGCCGGGTTCTATACCAGCTGCATCGGGAATTTCTGTATCAATATCATCTGGTGAAAAAGGTGCAGAACTTCTATATAGTGGTCCAGATGCAACATCTCGGTAATCTGCGTATTCCTCTGCAAGTGGATAGTAATGTGAGAATCCCGTAAGCGGAACAACAGGGAACCAGTGTGTCCAACCCTCAGGCTGATACTTCACAGAATATCCCTCAAATCCCATAGGAACTCTCATATCCATATTGTCATTGAACCATACTCTGACATAAATTGTGCACATTTTAGCAGGTAATCCAGCCGGCTGGAAGTTGTAAATACCGATAATACTGTCTTGAGATGGAATATGCCATGGTGCCTTAATCTTCATTGGATCCCAGCATCTAAAGCTACTTACAATCTTTGTCATTGGATTTCTCATTGCAGTGCAGAAAGCAATTCCCTTAACCCATGGCAAACCGTTATCCAGACCCATTGGACCGGAAGATAAATCAGTGTAGTTACCCAGTTTGTCCTGAATTATTGCGGATGCCCAGAGCGAATCTGCAATAAAGATCGTGTCTCTTTCGAGATCGGTTCCAACAGCAAAATCATCAGCTACACCATGATAGACCCATATAGGTCTAACGAGTCCCATATCCTTCGCAGGTATAATCTCATCGGCGCAATTGAATATCCAAAGATTCTCATTTGAGAATAGATAGCGTGTTCCAGGATTGTATTCGAGGAATAGATTCTGATTCAGTTCAGGATACCATTTATAGTTAAGCATATCGGTTTCTGGGATAACTGCCGGTAGCGGCCAATCTGTTACCCAACCTGCAGCCCAACCTCCACCTGAGCAACCGACACCATCATCGGTTATGGACTCGAGTCTTACTCTAATTCTGCTATTGAGAATATTTCTATCCACACAGTTAACTTCTTTACCACCGGAAACAGAAAGCAATGGTGCGAAGCGTCCTGTTGGAGGTTTAATATCTATAATATAATCCCACACATACTCATGATATTCAGCAATTGTATCTTCGCCGAACGAGTTGGCGCTACGTGTATGATTACCCACTGTTATGACCATACTGTCTCTATTCATATAACCATACTCTGGTTCTCTATGACTATAAACAGTATCGCTGTCTGCACTCCAAGTGTGTGAAACGAACCACTTTCTGGGTGCAGGCCAACCAATATATTCTGTGGGTACGTAATAAAGAGGGAACAGTTCTCCTCCTGCAATTACAATGTATGTAGTATCCCAAACTGTATCCAAGCTAAGCAAGAAGTCTATAGGTCCTATGTGAAGTCTTCCGCCGTCGATGCAACCATCGAACCCATAAGGAATACCATCTCTCATTGGCGTATATTTAAGCCAGCAGTGGATGCAATCGTGATCATACCAATCCTCATACAACCAGATCATGAAACCTGTACTATCGTAAATTTCGACTTTTGCATATGGTGCATGATTTACCACTGAATCAGTACCGGGATGAGAACCTGCTCTATGCTCCCAAACGATTGAATCGGTGCAAGTCTGAATATCGAATGTAATAAATGTAAGATCCTTTGCATACTTACCTAAATAAGGATCTCTCATTCCTATTGCTGAAAGTGTAGGTGCTGCGGTTTCATCGATATCGTAATATGTACCGAATAAATCTGGTGGGTAATTAAAGTCACATGTAGGCAGACAATGTGCCCAAGTCTCATATGCCTCATCATTGAACCACTTAACTTCAGTAACATCTAACTCAGGTTGAATCTTTACATGTTCGGTATGAATAAGTTGCCAGTTCGGACTTTCAAAGTTGTAATAGAATGCCAAATGTGCATCAACACCGTTGGCAGCGTAATTATAAACTATATCACCAAGTAATGTGGAATAGTAATATGCATCCGTTCTCCATAATGTATTAAGCAGATATTGTCTTCTATCGCTGGGGTCGAGGAAATTGTATCCAGTATAGTTATCCTCTTCATGATGCCAGATATAATATGGGTCTCCTGTTCCACCAAGATATGGACCTCTCCAGTTAACTTGACGTTCAGTTGCAGGGAACCACGGAACATTAACACCATCACCAGCGTAGATCTCTACAATAACGCTATCGCCGGGCTCGAAGAAATGGCAGCTATTAGCTGTACCATCACCCCAATACAGACGTAACAATGCGTCTCTTTCAGGATATCCCAAATGCTCTTCTAACGAGACATAAAGATATCTATCTGCTCTATTCATCTCAGTGCAGCATGGGAATGTGCTG
Organism: bacterium; assembly: GCA_030620455.1. GTDB lineage: Bacteria > UBP14 > UBA6098 > B30-G16 > B30-G16 > JAUWMV01. Next base: position 12,573 of record JAUXEQ010000004.1, read on the forward strand.
CATGAATCCATTCCATGCCCATAATAAGCCGTATAGAAGCCACTGAGATTCGCCGAATGGTAAACTATTGCAGTTCCGCCAACGGGTAAATCATTAATGAATATTGTATCGACATTAAATGGGAATAGATCATCGTCGGTGCAATCTTCGTCGTCGATTGTTATAATTCTAATATCAATAGCTGCAACATCAGCAACGAATTCATCGCACCATCCTTCACTAACGCGACGGTTAACATCACGAATAAGGAAATCCCATTCAAATGGGCATTGTGTGAAATTAGAAACTTCGAATTTGGGTGGTTCAGGATCTACAAAGAATGTCCAGCGTGCAATTTGCCTCGGTTCAAGATGAAGACCATCGAGATCGAGAACGTCAGCTGCCCAGTTGTTACCGGGGACAAAATGTCTGAAACTGAACTTTTGCAAACCACTTGTATAATCACCATCGATAATACAACCACCCTCACTTCTTGGACACGGTCCAAATCCTTCACAGCCAACCATACAATTTGCGTAAGCGTTATCTGCTGCATAAACAGTTACACAAACTTCATCGCCGGCTCTAAAGAATGCTTCTCCAGTTATTGGGGAAACAGGATATGGATCGTAAACAACACGGCTTCCCCACCATGAAAAACCTTCCTTGTTATGGAATCTTATTTTCTCGATAACAAGGTTGGGTACACTTTGCGGATATGAGTAGTGAACCAAACCAGTTCTATTGATAACGAAATTGCGACCTTCAGCACCTCCATAATATGGATGCCATCTTCCATCGCAACTGCGTACCTTAATATTCATAATAATCGAATCGGAATTGACACCAGAGACACCGAAATACAGTGGATTATAAGTTGCTGCATAAGTTGAATCTTGGAAATAAATTTCATTATCCACTTCAAGATAGCCAATTCTATCGAAAAGATCGACTGTAATAACCTGAGTTGTATCGGATGTGATCCAACCGTGCGGTGGATAGAAAGAATACTCGGGTGCATACGGTCCCTTAAGGTCGATTCTCACGATACCAAGAGTATCTGGACTATAAGACGAGTAACCTTCGCAGGTAACAGGCCAGAGCGGAACGTGATTTCTATTCGATGTCTTCGTTCCGTAATTGGGATCATTTCCGCCGATACCACACATACTTCCGGAAGGATACATATCTATTGAACCGTATGATAGTTCACTAAATTTCTGTGCACCCTGACCATAATCCGGGTCGTCATATAGCTCTGTTGCAACTATATATACCTTGTCTCCGGATTCAAGCACAAACAGATCGGTGTCGGCTCGGTACGGTGAACGATTTAAATATTCGAAGTTTATATATAGTATTCCACCGGTTCCATTATCATATTCATCGAAATAAACTCCCTGAACCGAATCTCCGATACAAGGATCATACCATTTCCACATATCAGTTTCTGATATGCGAATAGAATACGGTTCTCCACCTCTAAATATTCCTGACTCGGTACCAGCACCCTTTCTTTGAACCCAGAAATGGAAAGTGAAGTCTCTTTGATTGAATCCAGAACCACCTTCGGCACCAGTATATCTGGGACCATGATTATCTGCATCATGGATTCTCCAATAATCGTCAAAAATTTCGATTGTAAATACCGGAAGCGAATCTGCGAGCCAGAGATAAGGAACTGCCAGATCTTCAATATTATCAAATCTATTGAAGTTCCATTTGGGTACAGGATAAGCCTCATAATTCCGGAACTCACGAGTCTCATTATCATGATTGAGAGCTTCTGGACATATTAAGGATGCATTAGGTCCGGAAAGGTCGACAATGAATATCCATGATGTCTCTGCCCATGCATTAGTAGTTGTTCGTACCCAATGAGTAGTTCTGTTGAAGACTCTCACGGTAACTTTCACAATTGCGCCATCGAGGAATGGATCTAAATAATCATGTTCACGTATTCCATCGTTACCCACCGCAATATAGAAAGAATCCCTTCCACAAACGCTTCCATCCATAATACCATCAACTTCATCATGAATACCCCAGCCTGGAGTTTCCTTGCCAGCTGTTGGTAACGCATCGGCGTCGTTTCCGTCACCAATAATATATGTTATCCAACCTGTTCCAATGCCACCATTCGCAGTATCCCAAGCTAATGCCATAGGATTCCTAAAGAATATCTCATCGATACGTCTCGGGAAATTCCCGCCGTTAAGATATCGAATTTCAACGTATGCAGACTCGATGCATGTTTGTCTATCCTGGGCGGCAAATGAAATAAGTTGAGTTGCATCTGCAGTATAAATGTAGTAGTTGTCAGATGTCGGTCGAGAGGGATCTGAAGCCCACTCATACTCATCACGAGTAAGAAAGCCATATTCCCAGTCTTCATTATTAACTTTAATTGCATCGGAATGAGGTCCATTAGAACCAACTAAGTTAGCTGGATAAAGATCAAAGATTTGAGGTTTAAAATCTTCAACACCATACAAAAATTCAGCTCTTTTCCATCTTCCAGCCAAAGGATGGCTGGGTATACTATGAGTAGGTCTAACTTCAACCTTTCCAAGAGGAGGTATGGATTTATGCTGATAAAAATTATTAATATAGCAATGAACATGTGTGTTGTGGTCTACACCAATATAGAATGTATCCGCCATCGAAAGACCTTCAATAGGTCCACCAACCATAAAGGAAGTAGTCTCATCACCATATTCTTCATACTCTTCCTCCCCACAACCGTGACAACCTGTGGTTTTTATAACAATCCATATCCTTTTGAAAGGCAAATTCTTACCAGTCCAGCCGGATTGCGCAGGAATTGCTATAGCATTATTGAATGGGAATACACCAATCCATTTGTTCATTGTATCTCCACGAACCTCAATGTCACTTGCTACTTTAATCCATTTCAACGTAGGATCGCTTGGATCGTCCGGGTCATATACAAAAGAGTCTGCTGGAACACCTCCTCCTCCGACCGGTGCGGAATAGTCCACATAATATGTTCTCTTCGATTCTAAAATTCTTTCTGGGAGTGCTTCAACATCGGTAATGTCAAAAATATCGCAACTCGCAGCGTGAGCTGGAATACCATCATCCCTATCAACATAGAATTGAACACCCGTGTACTTATCCTCATCAGTAGGCCAAGCATCATAGAATATTCTTGCATCGGATGGTTTTAGAGGCGCTAAATCCTCGTTAGGATCGAAATCTTTTGTACCCCAAATAGTAAGTTTGATACCGGTAATATAAATATCGCTGGATGCTGCAAGGAGATCGAGCCTAAGAACTGCTCGGTCATGTCTTAATTGGATAAGTTTTTCATCGTACCAATTTACATTGTCGACTCCAGGCAAGCCATACACACCAGTTTCCGTTACCCTACTACCAGTCTCGAAAGTTGTCCATCCCTTATCCCTTGCTGGGGTGAAGGACGTGACAGTTCCGAAGCTTGTGGTGTAATTACTAGGGATTTGTGTTCCATAAGTGTCCCTAACTAAATTGAACACATTGAAATACTGCCAGTCACTGCCAGTACCCTGCGCAAAAGCGCCGCTGAATACCAGCAGTCCTAACAACAGAATGAGTGCACCTCTCCCTCTCATACCGTGCTCCTTTCTCATTAAGGTTTTTGTACTTTCTACTTCATAATCTTTTACAAATTTGCAGCCCGCCACAATTCTACCTCCTTAAAATTATTATATCTTTGACATCTTTGTTGTCTATTCCATTCCGTAAATGTAAAACAGCATAGTATCCAAAAATTTCAAATGCTGTAATTAAAATTAAAGACAAAATCCCTCACCAATTCCAAAAAATTATATTTTCAATTCACAAATTTTTCGAAAAACGAAATCTCAAAATAAAGTAACTCCTTAACCCTCAACACTCACAAAGGCAATACACCGTAACACGAATACAAAGCTAAAATATAAAAGACCTCAAAGCTTTCAATCTTTGGCAAAAGGTATTCAACGGCATTAGCTTTGTCAAGCCAATTTTCTTTATAGAATTCAAAAAATCTCCCATGCTTATTTTTGAAAAATAAGTCCTCTAATTTCTGAATGTCAAGGAAAACTTAGAGTCCTAAAATCATAGATTCAATACCAATATCTATCTTAAACTCCCATTCCGTGCGGGTTTTATCCTTATGATGCTCTGCATTTCGAACCGAACTAATTTTTGTGTCGAACCGCAGATCAATATCGAAGGAAAAGTTTTTATGCGAATAAATATTTTTGTCCCAAAAAAATGAAATCTCAGTTCCATTTTTTATTTCAATCGTTCCAGAGGGAAATGATTCTGTCCAACTTGGGTCTTCTATCCATGGAGTGATCCATTCATCATCAATTCTACCCTCTCCCTTTTCTAAATGAAAAAAATTAACCTTTCCACCAAAATTTCTTGAAAAAAATTTTGTTCCAACTGAAAATTTATGAAAATCATTTCCAACTTCCGATCCGAGAGATTTGTTTTCATAGAGGAATCTATTCCACGAATGTTGCTGGTTATATGTTCTATTTGTCACGAGCTCGAACCGTAGATTTGGTGTCAAGAAAAAATTCTTAAAGGTTAAACCATAATCTGTTTGAAACGCAAAACCAAATTCCATAGGTTCTCGATCTGCTGTGGTTTCTCTATCGATTTGAAAATCATCCACCATAATTTCTCCCCACAGACTCAAAGGAGGCATCAAAAACCTTAAATCTACACTCCACAAGGTGTTGTCGTCCCATCTGTGATTCAATTGTTCGCCGTGAAGCGTGTAAAGAGGAAGCAAATAATAAAATTCAATTTTCCTTCCCACACCTCCGAAAAGCATTAATTCGTTAAATGCGAACAAAAAAGGTCCGCTGGAAATTTCTATTCTATGACCAGCAAGATATCGTTCATAAATTATTTTTTCCTCATCAACATAATCCACGTATTCATCCAGTTGACCAATAAACCAGTGAGTTCTGAAATATTTACCAAACCTAAATGTAGCTTGAACTTTCTCGATTGGCTTTTTTCCTGAAAGGCACATCCCAAGAGCATAACTAAGGTAATCTCGCCCCAATTGAACGGAATAATTCCCTTTTCTCCATCGTAAATACACCTGATCCGACTTACCTGAAACTCGTTCCCATCTTCCACCAAAATATTCCGGGTCGTAATACCAACCGCTATCCAACCTATATATGCCAATAAGGCTAAAATCTTTATGAATGCCGCCAATACCAATTTTCATTCGACCATAACCGGTTGTTTTATCCTTTTCCCAGTCGCTGCCATACCAAACACCAGGTGTCCACATAAACCATGCCCTATCCGAAACTACTATTCGGTTAAGAATTCTTTTTGTTCGAGGAGTGTAAAATACATCTGGATTCTCCGAAACTGCTTGTATCAATTCAGTTGTAGAATACGGTCTATAGCCAGGTTGAGCAGGAATAATTCCTCTAAGTTCCAAATCTTCAGCAAGTTCATTAAGGAAATGGTCTGGCATTAGAGTTAAATCGCCACAAAACGCAATGGTAACAAAAAGAAGAATAGATAGAAAAAATTTAACTTTTATATCGTGCATAACCGAAATTATAAAAATTCTTTTTCCCCAATGATTATCATTAGGAATGAATTACAAAATTAATATGGTCGGTTTATCTATAAATAAGAATTGTAAGAATTTATCATCTAAGTTATAAAATTGCAAATAATTCCTGGTAATCTCTTAAGAAATCTGTGGTTTATTTCATAGAGTAAATCAAGTTTCAGCTAATAAAACCTCATATCCACCAAATATGTTGCCCCCGTATCTTTTAAGCTTCCCTTTAATTTTAGATGCTATAAACGAAATTTGATCTGGTGTTGCGGTAACGCTTTGCGGTTCAATGTCCACAATGGCTACAGTCAAACCGAACAACGGGAAAAACCTTCGAATTCCATTTCTATCTATACCGGTTATCCCACCAACTTTTTTGTGCTTTTCATCGTAAAACCTTTTAGAATTTCTACTGACAATCTTTACGGCTTCCCCAGCAACATCTCTCATCGTGAAAGGATTACCAACCATGACAAAATCGTCTCCACCGAGATGTCCAAGGAAATCTCCTGTGCTTCCATATCGTCTTACGCACTTCTTGAGAACTCTTGCAACCATGAGTATAACCTGATCACCCTTCGAAAAACCATACAAATCATTGAATGGTTTAAAATTGTCGATATCGCAATACGCAACGGAAAACGACTCGTTTCCCCTTACCGATTTAATTATTTTCTGCTTTATAGGAGCATTTCCGGGTAATCCCGTCAATGGATTGGCATCGATATTAGCCCTAACTCTTCTAAGTATTGTTTTCATCTTTGGAATGATTTCATTATAATCGATCATACCCTTAACAAAATATTCATCTGCACCATCGAAACCCTCCAAATCGTATGACATATCTTTACTCGATGTAAGTATAATAATCGGAATGTACGATGTACCATAATCTGCTTTAATATCTCTGCAAAGGTCGAATGCGTTGGTTTCTGGAGACTCGGCATCGATAATAATCATATCTGGATTAGTCGATCTAATAAGTTCAATAGCTTCAATAGAATTATCGATTATTAATACCTCGAACCCCTTCTCGACGAGGAGATCGTGAAAATTCAAAGAATCAGAGCGATTTTTACTAATAATGAAAACAGTATCAGCCATTTTTTCTCCGATCAATTTCTAACGTCACTTTTTCCCATGATAAAGCTGATTTAACACATGAATACACACATTCGCCACAAGAAATGCAATGCCTGCTTTCTACAACGAGTCCATAGAGCACATCTATTCCCATAGGACAAACTCTGCATAATGTGCAATTATTACATACCTCAAGATTTCTATATATCCGCTTGCGTGCAAATACGCTAAAAAGCGAGGTTAAAGCGCCATAAATGCAAATATATCTGCAGAATATCCTCTTAACTCTCATCGATAACAGAAGCACAAACAATACAAAAATCGCAGTCAATAAAGGAATCGATAACTTCCACATTGCGCATAGCCAATAAATCGGACATCCGTAAATACAGATAACACGTTTGCTAACGATTGTTCCTAATACAACTATTATCAATACTCCAAAGGAGAAATACCTCATCTTCTCATTGAGCCAGTGAGGAACAGGTTTTGCGGCAATTCTTAGTTTTCGACCCAAATCTCCAAGAAAATCGAATAGTGTGCCAAGAGGACAAACCCATCCGCAAAATGGTCTAGGATAGAACAATGTTCCTATTATGCCGACTAACCCAATAATCATGCCTGAAAACCAAAAGAGATTGCACGAAACTAATGTTGCCAAAATTGGTGATTCTACGATCGCCCACGGACAAATTTCATGGATTTCGGTTGGATCTATAATAAAAATAA
>JAUXEQ010000293.1 GCA_030620455.1 bacterium
AAAGGGAGAATTATCACAGATAATGAAAAGTATAGGTCGACTCGACCACCATTTGCGTCCGGAAGCAGGTAAACTCGCAAATTATGCAAAGCAAAAGTTGGAGAAAATATTTTCGAGTGTTGGCAAAGTAAGAAAGCCCATTGTACGACGATTCGATCCGACTCTTCCCGGTCGATCTCTTCCAGTTGGTGGAATGCATCCGCTTAAAAGAGTGCTTCGCGAATCGATTGAAATTTTCGTCAGTATGGGTTTCTCGGTAGTCGGAGGACCTGAAATTGAGACAGATTACTATAACTTCGATGCTTTAAATACACCTGAGGATCATCCAGCACGGGATATTCAGGATACATTCTATATAAAAAAGCCGAAATGGCTTCTCAGAACACAAACTTCTCCTGTGCAAATTAGAGTCATGGAATCTCAGCCTCCTCCGGTTAAAATCATTGCTCCAGGTCGTTGCTATAGAAAAGATGCAATCGATGCTACACATTATTATGCATTTACGCAAATCGAGGGGTTATATGTAGATCGTGATGTGACTCTCGCGGACCTCAAGGGTATTCTTACGGGCTATGCAAAAATAATTATTGGCGAGGATACAGAAATCCGTTTTAGACCGCATTTCTTTCCGTTTACCGAACCATCTGTGGAATATGATTTTTCGTGTCCGTCGTGTCATGGCGCTGGATGCCGTATTTGCAAAGGTTCAGGATGGTTTGAAATTTCCGGTGCAGGTATGGTCAGTCCGAAAGTTTTACGGACTGTTGGTTATGACCCCAATGTTTTTCAGGGGTATGCATGGGGTATGGGTGTCGAACGGATTACAATGGTTAAATATGGCATCGAGGACATTAGGCTTTTATTTGAAAACGATTTAGCATTCTTAGAACAATTCTAATAAATAATTCGACTTCCGCATTATCATAACCTGAACTGTTTGAGTATGAGTAGAGAAAAAGTTTCGATGCATACTTCTCTAATTGCTCTTCTTTTAACGTGCGACGACTATCGTGCCCTTACAAATTACAGCATCGTCGACTATAATAAGGTAAATATAAATCCCCGTGGGTGCATTCTCACCATTAGTGTACTTGCCATCCCAGAACTCATTCTGTGAGGGTAATGCGGGTGAGAGATTCATTTCCCGAACGATAACCCCATCAGTTGTGAGAATTATCGCTTTTGCAGGGGTCTTTAGCATATCAGGATAATTGAAATATAATCGATCGTTTATGTTATCATTGTTGGGTGTTATTGGAATTGGATGAGCAGCGCATTTAGTTGTGAAAAATGGGATGAAGAAAAAAGTTGTATCAGTGCAATTAGCACCGCAATATAGAGATCTATCACATGCTCTAATTCTCAACCTGAGCGTATCATTTACAACATCAAAATCATCCAACGAAATATTATTATCTCCCTCACTAAGCTCAAATGAATCGGTTTCCGAATACGCATATACGCTCCAAATTCCTGCAAGATCATCTACAATCCTTAAATGTGCAAAATACACATCTTCGATTATTCCCTCAGGTGGTGAAATGAGCTCGATGACTGGTGGAACGAGATCCACAATGAACCACATCGAATCCACACCCCCAGAATTCCCCCAGATATCGTAAATCTCGACAACGGAAATTGCTACAGTATCGCCATGATTCCATGCAGAATCGGAGTAAATATATGCAGTATCACCATGCCAGCTCACTGAATAATCTCCATCGAGGACCAACGAGGAGGTATCGATGCCGTCATCATCTTGCACCAAAAGGAGAATTGGTCCATCGATGCACGATACATAGTCGCTGTCCAAAGGTTGTATAAATCGGACAAGTGGACCTTCTCCTTGCAGCGGAATAATTTCAACGATAAAACTGGTATCAGATCTATCTTCCTCACGCATGAAATCGTGATCATCGTCGCACAGATGTATCTCTATACTTAGAGTCTCACCTAATGATGGAATCTGAACTTCAGGAACAGTTAGAATAAAACTGTCACCTTCAGCTTCGATATCGATCCAAAGTGTCACACCATTTACAATTGCGTATGTGCATGGTTCTCCTATTCCTGATGAGTCCCAGGCTATAAAGATTAACTGAAATAACTGGCCGGGATAAACCGTTGTATCGGGAACTGTGAAAGAAGGTGGAAGTGTATCATCATCCGCTGTGAAGAAGCTAAACGAATCTGAAGTGCAATTATTACCGCAGAGCATGGCTTTATCGCATACTTTTTGAATGACATGAATTGTCTCATTTTCATGAAAGTACAGCAATGAGCTATCCAGTTCGATTGTCCATTCGATACTATGGTTGACCTGATATGGATCTATTGTAAGAAGTAAACCATCCCAATTTACGCCAGAGGAATCCGTTGTAAGTATCCAATTGCCACGCGGAGTTTGCACTGTGATGAGTATAGAATCCTCCTGAACTCCTGCAGGTTCATCGGTTATTCTAACGATTATTTGCGCCAATGAATCATATAAAGGCGTCAGAGAATCCGGTTCTAAGAACTCGATTATCGGTGCGTTAAGGTCTATAATGAATTGCCATGTTACGAGTAATACAGGATAATAATGAGAATCGCAACCTAATGGAGTAATTCTAAGAGTATCGCCATGCTCAAAACTACCGGG
>JAUXEQ010000294.1 GCA_030620455.1 bacterium
CTGGTGGTCAGCTTATCTCTGAGGAATTAGGATTCAAACTTGAGAATGCCAAAATAGATTTGCTCGGAAAAGCCAACAAAATAGTTGTAGATAAAGATAACACCACAATCGTTGCTGGCAAAGGTGAACAGGAAAAAATAAGCGGTAGAATCAATGAAATTAGAACTCTTATCGATAAGGCAACCTCCGATTGGGATAAAGAGAAACTGCAGGAAAGACTCGCAAAGCTAGCAGGTGGCGTTGCTGTTATTAAAGTCGGTGCACCAACCGAGTCGGAAATGAAGGAGAAAAAAGCTAGAGTTGAGGACGCTCTCCATGCTACGCGTGCTGCAGTTGAGGAAGGCATTGTTCCGGGTGGTGGTGTAGCTCTTATCAGATCGATACCGGCATTAGATAAGCTCGAAGGAAAGCTTAAGGGCGATGAAAAAATAGCATTGGTTATTCTTCGAAAGGCGCTCACAGAACCACTTCGACAAATAGCTAACAATGCTGGTTTCGAGGGTTCTGTTGTTGTTAATAAAATTCAGAAGGAGAAAGGTGATTTTGGTTTCAATGCAGAAACTGAGAAATATGAAAATCTTATGGCATCTGGTGTTATAGATCCCAGAAAAGTCGTTAGGATTGCTCTTGAAAATGCCGTATCTATAGCGGCATTACTTCTAACAACAGAAGCATTGGTAGTCGATAAGCCCGTAAAAGAGGAAAAGATGCCGGCTATGCCTCCAGGCGGACCAGGTGGTTACGAATATTAAATTGGACGCAATATCATCGATAAGCGGTTCCGTTATCTGGGACCGCTTTTTTTATTAGGTCGATAATATACTTACTTGACCTAAATAATCTTTGAGTATATTTAACTTAATTATCTAATGTTAATTTATCCTTTGGAGGAGTTTTCATGATAACAGTTGAAGACATAAAAAATAATGAAGAAGTCCAACAGTTAATAAAACTTTCTAACAGAAATCTTGAAGTATTAGGTTATACAGAACACGGAACACGCCATTTAACTGTTGTATCAGAACGAGCGAGTAAACTTCTCCGAGAACTTGGATATCCTGAGCGTAAAGCACAATTAGTAGAAATAGCAGGTTGGCTTCACGATATAGGTTATATTGTCAATATTATGTATCATCAACTAACAGGTGCACTAATTGCAGCAGATATTCTTAGACGAATGGGCATGAATTATACAGAAATCTACGAGATAACGTTAGCGATTGGCAATCATCACGAAGGTATGGGAGAACCGGTGTCCGATATAAGTGCTGCTTTAATATTAGCGGATAAATCGGATGTTCATAAAAGTAGAGTTCGAAGCTCTGCCGATGTAATGAACGATATTCATGATAGAGTGAACTTTGCCGCAACAGATAGTCATCTGACATTAGGTGCAAATAATTCCATAGTATTGTCTATACTTATCGATCCAGATATTTCGTCGGTTATGGAATACTTCAAGATATTTCTGGTGCGAATGGAGATTTCGAAGAAAGCAGCGAATCTTTTGGGAAAGAATTTCGAACTGATAATCAACGGCATAAAACTAACCTAACCTGCATAGCTGTTTTATTTTTCAATAGAGAATTTAAATGTATGAAAATAAATTTCACAAATTCACATTCTCAAATAAAAGTATAAATCCACATTTCAAAAATTTCTTTGAGATAACACAGAAAAAAAATATATTATAGGGAATTTAAACAAATAAGGCGCAAACGATGAAACAATACGAAGCAGTTATACAAACTATTGAAAAATTGGGTGGTGCTGCAACATTAGGTCAACTTTACCGAGAAACATTAAAAATAAAGGAATGCCAATGGAAAACCAAAACACCATTCGCAAGTATTAGACGAATAACGCAAACAAGAAAAGAAATATATAAAATCAGACCAGGATTATATGGTTTGGTTAAATGTCGTATAGAAAATGAAACGAATGGTTTAATAGTCGAGACAGAACATAATAAAGACTCGAAGGAGATATTGGAATTTAATCACTCATATTATCAAGGATTGCTGTTAATTATAGGGAATCTAAGAGGATTTAAGACTTTTGCTCCAAATCAAGATAAAAATAAAAAATTCATAAAAACAACTATAGGAGAAATCAGGACTATTAAAACTTTACCAAATTTTAGCCATCCAAATCTTGTCCAAAGAAGTTCTACAATCGATGCCATTTGGTTCAACCAAAGAGAGATGCCACATTCTTTTTTCGAAATCGAATATTCAACAGATATTCAGAATTCCTTATTAAAATTCAACGACTTACAGGATTTTTATGCAAGGATGATTATTGTTGCTGATAAATCGAGAAAAAGGGAATATGAAAACAAAATCCGATTCTCTTCCTTTAATGATATAAAAAAGAGAGTTCTCTTTTTAAATTATACTTCATTATATAGACAATACGAAAATATCCTCGAACAAGAAAAATTTGAAGTTATTCTCTAAGATATTGGTTTACATAGAGTTATTCTTTGACTTAGAGATTTGATAATATACTTAAATGCTTTTATATTTATTTCATTGTATAACCTTTTACACATGAATCACTTATCGAAATACATCGATCAAACATTACTGCGTTCTGAAGCCTCCAAAGAAGA
>JAUXEQ010000020.1 GCA_030620455.1 bacterium
AACATTGCTAATTTCTGTTTTGGCCTCCTCTATTGCTTAATTTCCATAAGTTGAATTATTTATCTCAAATATTAAAGCAAATTCATAAATTCCTTTACACTCATCCCAGAATCTCGTATAATTGCTCGAAGCAACCCTCTATCAAGTACCTTATGATCTGGTATTGAAAGTGTAATATTAGATCCATCTTTTTTCATAATTATATGTCTACTTTTAGCTCTCCTATCTATATACCAATCCTTTTTTGTCAGAGCTTTAACAACTTCCTTTCCAGAGATAACAGGAAGTTTTGGCATCAGACAATAACCTCCATTGATCCGATGTACTTCGATGATTTCTCTTCTACTTCCAGCACCGATAAACAGCCTTTTATTGCATCTTTAATATTCGAAATTGCTTCTTCAATAGTATTTCCCTGAGAGTGGCAACCAGGTATCGCCGGACAATGGATTACAAATCCAAAATCTTCACCTTTTTCTATTATTACTCTATAAACCATAATTTACTCCCAAGCTGCTCATACAGCATACTGAAGTATGCTGCTCAAAATATGCTTTTGCATATTTGGATGCGTTTGTTGTTTGCATATGCTGTTAGTGTATGTGTATAATGTAACATTTGCATCTGTCGTTAGTGTATACTGCAACACTGCAAATTTCTGTTTTGGCCTCCTCTATCGCTTAATTTCCATAAGTTGAAGGTTTCCGCCAATGAATCTTCCCGCTATGAGTAATGGGTTTACAGCTTTCGCTCTCACTGCATAAGTATGATTTCCTGCGGATGGCATATCCATTGCAGAGAGAGTTACTATATATTCCGAATAAAGTTGAGTGTTAACCATAATCATTCGTTGAGACGTTAAAATCATCTCCGATGTTTCACCCGGGTCTCTAATAAGCTGAACTTCCATTGTAGCCCCGCTAACTTTCGCTCTATCGTCGAATGTGCCGGAGAAAGTAAGCTGAACAGCGCTTCCAGTTCCACCAGCGGAATATGTTCCGGAGAAAAGAGTTATAAATTCGAGCGTATCGATAAGGATCTCGCTGCCGCTATATACAAGCTTAAGAAATCCCTGCCCGTCGATTTCCTCAACTCTTAATGTTCCTGCTTGAGCTATACCCGAAATTCTGAAATTAGCTTTCTGTATCGTTGTATCCTGATTGAGAATATAAAGAGAATCAGCTCTTGGACCCTCTTCATAGGTTATCGAACCGTCGATAATTAAGTCACCGTCGATATGGACATCGCCGGTAATATCCGCGCCAAAACAGGCATCTCTAATAACGAGTCCAGTGTCTGGAGCACACATTGTATCGGAAGGATCAGCGTGAATATATATACCTCGAACAGTACCATCGCTAGCAACTATTTCGAGACCATCACCGCCAGGACGTGTTATTAAAGCCCCGATACCTTCGCTATCCTCAATAATTAAACCTTCTGCTCCGGAGTTGTTTATGTATATACCTGGACCACCAGTATTTCCAATAACTAAACCGACACCACTATCAGCAAAAGACGTGTCGATTATTGTCAATACACCGTTCATTCCTGATGAATTGCCATATATTGTATCTGGAATAGATGATGCATAGGTTGCGTAGGTGGCAGTATCAGCATGAATCGATGTTAATGCATTACGAGAATAAAACGAATAAAATGCATACGGCGTTGCAGTGAAAAGCACACGAGGTGACAAAATTTCCGAATCTACCACAAGCTCAAGATAGTATAATGTGTCGAAAGGCAAATCAAGAGTATCTATTCTACCGAGTATTACATCGAATAGACCTTTTGTTATGGTAACATCGGAGTGATATTCGCTCCAAAGTGGAGTTCCGCCGGTGTCTATATCATATATTTTGAATTCAATGTCATGATCGCCAATAATGGCTACGCCAATAGTATCAGTTAATTTACCTTGGTAGTTTATATACTTAGGTGGTACTGCAAATACAATACCAGCAAATAGAACCACCAAAGAAATAAGCATAGTTTTTCGGAAATAGCACATAAAGCCGTCCTTATGTCAAAGCCTATCCTCAAATTTAAAAACCAGAAAAGATACAAATAAGAAATAGTAAGCGCAAGAAAAAAAATTGAATATTTAAAATAATTTTATAATAATTATATCCACATGTTAGATATTAAATTATACATATTGTTCTATTACATTAACTAAGTATTTGAATCTAACATATTATAAAGTAAGATAATATACCAATAATAAAATGTCAATTAGTATTTGCTGTAATCTTCATCTATAAGATCAACTTTTCTTTGATTGTGAAATAATAATTCCCAATACAAGGGAATAAAACTTAGTTTTGTGCGGATCTGTCCTTGAAGTTAAAACAATAGGAATCTGCGTTCCAGCTACCACAGCTGCACAACACGAATTTCCAAAATAAAGTAAAGATTTGTAAAGAATATTCGCAGACTCAATTTCTGGTGCAAGAATTACATCAGCATCGCCTGCAACGTCTCCTACAATTCCTTTTATATATGCTGCCTTTTTATTAATTGCATTATCAAACCCAAAAGGACCATCAACAATGCAATTCTTAATCTGCCCTCTAATACTCATTTGCGAAAGAATTGCAGCGTGTTCAGTAGTTGGCATTTTTTGTGGATTAACTTTTTCGACTGAGCAAACACATGCGACTTTTGGCTTTTCTACGCCAAGAGAATGAACAACATTGACAGCATTCTGAATTATTTGAGCCTTTTCTGTTAGATCAGGAGCTATATTTATTGCAGCATCGGTAATGGTGAGAAGCTTATGATATTCAGGGATCTCAAAAACAGCGACATGAGATAAAAGACCTTTACTTGATCTTTCGAGTAGCCCTTCCTTTTTATCAAGGATAGCTTTCATAAAGGCTTTGGTTGAAACCAAACCTTTCATCAGAACATCCGCTTTATCTGATTTAAGCAACTCTACTGCAATCTTCGCTGTTTTTGCAGAATTTGGTTCATCAATTATTTCATAGCCTTTCGGGTCACTTCCAATTTGTCTAAGAGTTTTCTTAATTAAATTTGAATCACCAACTAAAATACCTCTTGCCACGCCATTTTGCTTGGCTTCATCAAGCGCAGCTAATACCTCTTCTTCAGTTGCATCAGCGACTACAATTCTCTTCGAGTATTTGGATTTGGCAATTTCGAGAATCTCTTCTAGTTTTCTCATTATTCCTCCTACATTATATTTGTTAAAATTAAAATTTTATAATGAAATTAGCAAAAAATATTTTATATTTTATATGAGAATGTTACATAAGTTTTTGACCTTAATAATCTCTTTTAAATTATAGATATTTCTTGTATTTATATATTTACTATAATTTTATACAATCGTTTTGCTTATTATACTGAAAAATCCTTAAAACTGTTAAATGTGTTATATTTTTATTTATCAAATATAACAAAAACTAAAATTTAGATTAAGGTGAAGGAATTAATCTAACACCCTTGCCACCTTTTCCAGGACTGTTATCATAAACCTCAACAATATGATAGACTGTTGTTATGAACTTTTTATCGAAGTCACCATGGAAATAGCTGTGAATTAGATTAACATACTCGATTATTTTTATTTCATATTCAGAAAGTTTAGGATCATCTGGGTGCAGAAGCTGTGATATTCCTTTAATTTTGTATGAAGGAATATCCAAAAAAACAATAGCAACAGCAGGATTTCCCATCTCGTTTAGAAAAGTCTGTGTATTAAATTCTGGAGTAGCATAGAGCTCAAGTGAGACCTGCTTAGTACGATCAAAAATGTTATCGGCATCTTTATATAGACTTGTCAAAACATCAAGCTTTTTAGTGAAATTGCTATCATACGTTGATTTGAGAAATTCAATAATTGTATCTAACTTCTCCTTTTTTGGAATAAAACCCATTCCTTTAACTGCATTATTGAGGATAAATCTTGTATCATTCCTACCAATGCCATAACTGGCAACGATTCCGTTATGAGGACCTGAAAGGTCGGGCATTTTGCCTTTTGAAATTTTCTCAATCGTCTCTATTCTTTTCTTAATATCCCATTCCATAAATACATCAGGCAGTTCTCTAATCACGTATTCCTGCCATTTACCGTCGATTCTTGCACGGATTATTCCAGCTTCACATTTTGATATATCAACGGTTTCCTGATGGAAAAATCCATTTTTCCAAAAGTTAATTTTTGCTTGCTCCAACTCGCTGGCGGAAATGTTGGTCATAGTGATAATGATGAAAAAGGAGAGTATAAGTTGTTTTATCATTATTTCACCTCTGTGAATTAATTGAAATCAACTTGCTGAGTCTCCTGGTTCGGGTTCATGTTCCATCTCAGCTTGTCCTATGTCGATGAAATTCAATCGATTATCATAAATAGGAATTCTTCTTCTAAGAGATATGAACCATGAGTCATAAGCAGTATTTTGCCTTGCGGAAAAGATTTCTCTTCGCAATGGAGGTGATATCTCATTAAAATTATCATAATTTGGCATAGTTCGGTTATTTATACGCACAATGTAAAATCTACCATCGGTACCCTCTAAAGGAGCTGAAATTGAATCTGGTGTACTTACCCCAGCCAACGCTCCTATAATCCATGGATTCGCTGAAGTGTCTGAAAATATTATACTAGGCGAAACTGAATCTATAGTGCCGTATTTTACACCAAAATCCACTGATACTTCCTTCATGCTTTTTCCAGTTTTCAACATTTCATACGCATGATAGGCTATATTTCGACAAACACTTTTCTTTGCTTCTTCAATAATTTCGTTTTTAATCACTGGAATATAATCCTCAAAGGTTTCAAGTTTTGCAGGTGTAACATAATCAACGTGAATTACAAAGTAATCAATATTACCTCTCACAATATCTGGAACCGAACCAACACCTTCCTTAAAGGCAAATTGATTGACCAAAGTTCTTAAGCCAATCCCAGGAATTGGTTCAATTATTCCAACCTTGCCTGTATTATGTATTTCTAAACCATATTGTTTGGACGCTGCATTTAAACCGTATTTCCGAGTATAATCAATTATATTTTTAGTATAAACTTCTAAACTCTCTCTTGTTTCATATCCTGGTTCTATCCTAATGAGAATATGCTGAATATGATAAAAAGTATCTACTGAATTATTAGTAGTATCCTCTAATATAGTATCTTGTAATAGATTAATCAGGTGATATCCATTTAGTGTTAGGATCGGTTCTGATAACTCACCACTGTCCAATTTTGTAATTACTGCAGCGAGTTCCGGTAAAGCTTGCTCCGCTTTAATGAAACCAATATCACCACCCTTGACAGCTGATTGTTTATCCATTGAATAGCCTTCAGCAAGATATGCAAAGTCCTCGCCATTTTTTAATTTTTCGTAAAGCATTTCGGTAGTGGATAATGCTTCTTCAGTATCTGATTTTGAGGGATGAAAAGGAATTCTTAGATATGAATAAATAGCATAAGGGTCTTTCGGAAGTTTATTCTTATTTTTTGAATAATATGATTTTAAAGCGATTTCGGATGTATCAACGCGATGAGAACCAAGACAGTCGGGACCAAAAATTAGGAATTCACCTTCAATTTCTGTTTCATTGAAAAAATGCTGATCCATAACTTCGTATAGCACAACGTAAGTCATGGTTTCAATTAGTGTTCTGGTTTTCTCAGTGGGAAGATTTGAAGCAATAAGTTGTTCAGCAGGAAGCCATTCCTTTGCAAATGCCGGATCGTTAAGAACTCGTAAATATTTATCATAATCAAACTTACCATTAGTATGGAATTGCTGGTTATTTTTAAGCCATTCCGGTGGGTTAACGCTTAACCTTTCATAGATTTCTATCCCGGTTACATTCTTAGTGTTTTTTAGTTGGAATTCCTTACCGAGAATTATTCGATTAATAAGTTCTTGCCATGATTGTTCTCTTATTTCAGCTCTTGTAAATTCATCAACATTGATATTATTTCTGTAAAAGTTTTGTTCTTGTTTCTTCCACTCGTCTGAATATTCTTTAATGTCAATATCCTCTCCAAGTGTAGAACCTACAACTGATTCACTTTTCTTGGGTGAAGTTCGACCGGTTATATCCATGCCCCATTGAAAAACCATCATTGCAATAAACAAAACAGCTGTGACTAAAAAAATTATTCCCATCTTGTCTCTTAACTTTTTCATAAATGCAGATTGAGCCATTTTTCACTCCTTAATTTACATGAACCTCTTTATGCACAGAAAGAAAATTAGTTAATTAGACTAAGCAAGTAAATTCTATTTAAACAGAACTAAAATTCGTTATCCAAAAAATAACTTGACAAATCTAAATAAGAAATTATAATGTTACGTTTTGTAATTATGTAGCAGTATCGATTTATAAATTAATCCAAAATGATTTTAGTTAATTTATATTTTAACTTGACGAAAAATTGCGGATTTTTATAATTGATTGTAGGGATTTATAAAGGAGGCGTTGTAGATGGCTCGTGGTCGTGTAAAAAGATTCGATGAGAAGAAGGGTTATGGGTTTATCCAGCAGGATACCGGAGGACCTGATGTGTTTGTTCATTATTCAGATGTCGCAGGTGACGGATTTAGGACCCTTTCTCCAGGTGATGAAGTTGAATTTGAACTAATTGAGGGGGATAAGGGATTGAAAGCACTTAATGTCCGGAAAGTTGATTAGTCTATAAGGCTAATAATATAACTATTCTTCCATGAAAGACAATCGATTAAAGCCCTGGTGAAAACCAGGGCTTCGATTTTTTAATGCACATTTGGATATTTATAACTAAATATTTAAACTTTATGAAGCAAATTTTAAATAATCGCATCATTGAACGACTTGGAATTCACATAAATGTATATGGAATAGATAACTATGTAATGTGGATTGATATTGATAGAAGTAAGTTACCGGAATGCCTTGTTAATCGATTTACAATTCAATACAGTGCATTGAAAGCCGCATCGGAGGTTGAAGAATACCTATCAGGTAAGCGAAAAGTATTTTCAATTATTCCGAAATATATTACTGGAACAGATTTTGAACAAAAAATATGGTCCGCTATTTGTAAGGTTCCTTATGGAATGCAAGAAACATATTTATATATTGCAAAGAAAATAGGATATCCAAAAGCTTACCGAGCAGTTGGTAATGCACTTGGTAAAAATCCCATACCTGTTGTTGTACCATGCCACCGAATAATTCGATTAGATGGAAAAATTGGGGGGTTTACTGCTGGTGTTAAGGTCAAGAAAATGTTTCTTTCGTTGGAATCCAAACACAATTGTTGACCATTTGCAAGTGATCTATTAAATTATCTCGCACGGGAGGATTAGTGTTAAGGAATTCATCAAATTATATTCGATTGGCTCTATCTTGTGTTTTAATCGTTATAACGTTTTCTTTAGTATGTGCAGAACAATTGACGAGAGCCAAAGCAATCAAGATTGCTCTTAAATCTCAGAAAATAAGCATCGATAATGTAAACTTAGTAGTTCCATTTCAAAAAGATTCCCTTAGACTCTCAATTATTGATAAATACTTAGGCAATCCTTTAAAAGCTGCGGAAATTTCGGATAGTATTATTAATTCACTGGATACAAATGATATATATCAACTAGTTTCGTCTTGTGCATTCCTTCTTGATTTAACTGCTAATATTCCTGTAATGGGCGAAACCAAAGAAGTTTACCCGTGGAAGGAAAATGTAAATATACCACCTAAATTAAAAATGGCTTTGGATGTTTTAATGACATCCTTTGTTGATGCACGTAATAATATGACTCTTGCCTTTTCTGACCTTGATTCATTTCAGATAGATTCGATACTTAAAAATTCATTGAAATTTCTTGCTCCAGATCATCGAAGAATTGATAATCAAGTTAACATTGCAACTGCATTGGAAAAAGACATAAGAGATCTTGAAGAAGAAACCGCAGATAACCGTTTTTTCGAGCTTGCTGGAAAAGTTGAAATGCAAAAAATATTAGCGGCTGCTCTATCTATATCAAAAGCTACAACAAATTCAATCGAATTGGTCAAAGCTGTTAAAGCAATTTCTGGAACAACCACAGTTCCCTCAAATATGGCATATGGAGATATCGTTTATTATGCAGAGACCGAATTTGGACCTATTATCATAGGTGGTATTGGTCCAACTGTATATCTCGGTAATTTCGCAATAATAATCGATTTTGGAGGTGATGATAATTACTTTGGGACAGCGGGTGGAACAGACACCTTACAGCAATTTTCAATTCTAATCGATCTAGAGGGCAATGATCTTTACTGGTCGGGATCTCATTTCTCATTAGCTTCTGGATTGGGTGGTATAGGAATTATTTACGATGGAAACGGTAACGATATATACCGAGTAGAAAATTATAATCTTGGATGTGGTTTTTTTGGCTGGGGAATTCTGTGGGACTCGAATGGTGACGACTCATATATTGGGAATACATCAGTGATTGGAGCTGGATTTATGGGGTGCGGTATTATTATGGATGTGAACGGATTTGATAAATACCAATCTAACTTATATTCGCAGGGCTTTGGATTTGTTAAAGGACTGGGAGTTCTTATAGATATTAATGGGAACGATTCATATATGTGTACCGGTTCGATTATTGAGAAAACTAACTATTATAATCATTATCTAAGCCTTTCTCAAGGTTACGGTTTTGGATACAGACCAGATTATCCAGGAGGTGTTGGAATACTTGCTGATTTCAAGGGCAATGATTTCTATACTGCCGATATTTTCGCACAGGGTAGTGCAAATTGGCTTTCAGTAGGAATTCTTTACGACTCAGAGGGAAATGATGTTTACAACGCATATCAATATGCCCAAGGATCAGCCTTGCACTTAGCTTCGGGAGTATTAATAGATCAGCTTGGCGATGATGTTTATATGTCGCACGGAACCTCACAAGGTTGTGGAGATGATTTATCTATCGGTTATTTGAATGATCGAGCTGGAGATGATAACTATGTAGTATGGGATCTTTCACAAGGTTCTGGAAATGCAAATGGCATTGGTGTTTTAATCGATGAGGGAAATGGGAGTGACAGCTATACAAATAAAGACAACTTCGATATTCGCGGATTCGGAACCTGGCGAAAAGAATTTGGTTCTATTGGAATTTTTCTCGATTTAGGTGGTAAGGATTCCTATAATGGCAAGGGCAAAGATAATTCCTTCTGGATTTTTTCAACATACAGTATCGGAATAGATTTTCAAGAGAACCACGGACTTAAATCGAGTGAATGACAATAAAAATTAAGAATGAGATGAAAAGTGATATTCCATAAGAAATACATTATATTAGCTATCTTTATAATAAACATATCCTTATGGTCATCTTCAGAGAACCGCTATCAAAAATGGTTTGCAATAGCTTCTATGGAAGATATTAAATTTAAGGTTGAGGGGAAAAAGGCTTTCGAGAATCTGATATCCGCAGGCTCAGACGCTGCTCCATATTTGATTTCACAACTTGGACGAAGTAATCCTAATAAACATGACAAAGCAATGGAGATATTAATAAATATTGATAAAAATGCGGTTCCATATTTGATTGAATCGTTATCGGATACTAGTAATAGAGTTTCTTCATCGGTAGCCAAACTACTTGGAGAAATTAGAGATAAAAGAGCGGTTCCCTCTCTGAAATTAGCTGCTATGCATGGTAATGCAGATTTAAAAAGTAACTCATGTTGGGCATTGGGTCAAATTAATGATAAAACTTCCACTGCAATATTAGTTGGTGCATTAACCGATCAATCCTCTTATGTCAGATTATCTGCAGCTCATGCTCTGGGAAACTTAAAATCAAACAATAGTATTGAACCTCTTTTCAAACTTTTATCGGATGTAAATTATTCTGTAAGACTTGCAGCATTTGATGCCTTGAGCAGAATGCCTTACAAGCAAATTGCGGAAATATCAACCAATCGAATCGAAATATCCGAACCACCTGAGAAATACTTTTTAATCGTTCTTGTTGGTACTTGTGATAACGATGATTCTTTAAATACGTTAGAACCGCTTCTTCAGAGTACAGATCAATTCATCCGAGGATTTACATGTGAGGCTTTAAGTTATCGAAGAGGGAATTATCGAGCTGCAAATCTTTTGAAAAAAGCTCTATGGGATAGTTCCCCTTTTGTGAGAATGAAAGCCCGAAATTCCCTTTTTAAAATTAAACAGGGTCAAACTGTTAAATGAAATGTATAAATATAATATTATATTCCTCCTTAATTTTCATTCTAGTTTCACCTTCTTTGATTTATTCCACAGAATCGAATGTTATTTTTCATTATAATACCTCCTCGATCAATAACTATTCCAATGTAGAAATAATCGATGAAAAAGACTGTAACCTTGCTCTTGTTCTTTCTGGTGGTGGAGCGAGAGGATTATCTCAAATAGGTGTAATTGAGATTTTAGATAGTGCTGGCATAAAACCCGATTTAATAATAGGAACAAGTATAGGAGCGGTTATAGGCGGTCTCTATGCGAGTGGCTATTCTCCACAGGAGATGATCGAATTAACAAACGAAATAGATTGGCAGTCATTTTTTACGGATATAAGCGAAAGAGCAGCGATCCTTCAGACATTGAAGGAAAGCTCGGAAAAATACGTTGTGACTATTCGATTTAAATCTGGAAAGCCGGTATTTCCAACAGGATATCTTGGAGCACAAAAACTTTTGCAGAAGATAAACGAGCTAACTGCCTCAGCTACAATCTTATGTAACGGTGATTTTAACAAGTTAAGTATACCTTTTAGAGTCGTTTTCACAGATTTGATAACTGGAGAAGCAATTGTACTTTCAAATGGTAACTTAAGTCAAGCTATCAGAGCATCAATCAGTATTCCATTGATATTTAAGCCTTTTCCATTGGATAGCTATCTAGCAGTTGATGGTGGATTGCGGATGCCTGTTCCAATTGAAGTTGCAAAAGATATGAAATGTTCGAATATAATTGCTATAAATTCAACTGCGGATCTTTTATCAAAAGAACAATTAAATTCTCTACCAGGAATTATTGAACAAACTACAACAGTAATGCAGAAGGATATAATAGCATTAGAAAAAGAAATGACTGATTTTTGGATTGAACCCAAGTTGACAGGTCAAAATTCAATAGACTTTTCAAATGTCGATACTCTAATAGAAATAGGTCGTCAAGCGGCAAGAGAAATAATTTCCGAAATAGCAAATAAAGTTAAGGCTTCCACTTTCGTAAAAATCGACTCAGTTGTTTTTGACAGTAATATAGTTGACATAGAAAACGTTTTTCCCATCGGAGAAGTTAAGACATCGATTATTAAAAATATTTTAGATTCATTGTTTGAAAGTGGAAATTTTGAACAGGCTAGTTGTTCACTTTTAGAAACTACTTTGTATGTTCATCTAAAACCATGCAAAAAACTTTACAACCTCAAAATTCATGGGAATTGCATTCACGAAAAAACTATCAAATCTGTAATAGATTCATTTCAAATTGGAAATTTTAGTATGCCCGTTGTGAAAAAAAATATAAAAAAAATAATTACAACTTACCATGAAAACGGTTTCACATTAGCTCGTTGTGATACAGTATTAATAATAGGTGATACAA
>JAUXEQ010000258.1 GCA_030620455.1 bacterium
AATTCCCAGAAAAAACAATGCTCACCGGGATAAATGCTATCACCTAAATCACATTCATAGTCCCAGATCGAGTCGAACGGAAATGTCCATGTTATTCCAGAGTCTATACTTAAATGCAACAGAACATCGTATGGAACAGAATCTCCCGAAATCTCGTAACAGATCTCCACAATGTTTCGGTCGTCGCAATCGGTTTCCTCGGTAAAAGATAGTTGGAGGGGTATGAAAAAAAGATCGAAAGAATCCACAAACTCACATGTAAAAGAGTCAGAAGTTAAAATATAAATTTTATTTTCTTCTAAGAGCCAACAACCAATTGGAGGAGCAAAAACAAGGGTATCGTTGGAAATATGTATACTCGACGAATAGTCAGTTGAATTTACATAAAATTCCACTTCTTTATAATGGTCGCTTGACCGGTATTTGGCTAAATAATTAAAAAGATTTTTAGCAAATAAAAGATTATCAGCTTCATATAGATCTGTATATATACCTGTTGTAGGTCCATTCCATAAAAATTGCTCATCAAAAAAAACCGCAACCAATCCATCTCCAACTTTTTGTAAACCAAATGCACATCTACCCCAAGTATCTTTAATGAGACATAAACCACAATACCCAGTATATACTTGTGCGACACCTTCACCACAGATAGAAAATACCCTTTCAAGTATAGGGTGAGAACCCTCTTCAACACTTGGACATCCTGGTTCATATATGACAGAACCGTAGGCATCCCCAAATTGAGATAGAATCTGTAAGTGTGAACGTTCACATCGTCCGTTGGAAATAGTAAGTAAGCGACCTCCATTGTCTACAAAATTAACGATTGCTGAAATCTCTGATAAACTAAATGTATCTCTAACATAATGACCTATCACAAGGATACAATATCCAGATAGCAATGAAGAATCTAATACTGTTGTAAAATGAATCTGTGTATTCGAATAACCCATTGTTGATAGAGTTTCTGAAAAATTGTAATAACCACGGTTACCTCTATCATTAAGATTTCCATTATCAGATGTAATATCATTAATCCAAAGTATTGCACGTGAGGAGCACGAATCTCCCATTGTTCCGCGATTCCACTTTAAAATCACAGATTCAGAATCTGAATGTATAATATAATCTGTAGGTACAATAACTTCCCAACTTGCTAAAGCAATAGACAAAACTATCAAAACAAATACCAGAATTCTCATCTCATCCTCTTTTCATTATTATATTATTTTGGTATTAATCAATAATTATTCCTTTGATAGAAATTATAGAATATTATATACTTGAAAAATCTTATCTTTAATATTTCCAATATGTAACTTATTAGTTGTATCGAAATTACTAATAGCATTTTAATAATACATTTATCTAATAATATATAATAAACTAAAAAATCCAATGCAAATTTTAAATTTACAAATCAAGAGAATAGAAATTTTTATAAAAAAAAATTAATAGAGCACGTTTGATAAATGTATTGTTTATCGTGCTTGTTCCTTAATTCCCTCCACCATCCAATCTCTTGCGGTTCGATCTGCATCCAGAATATCCTCCAATGAAATTCTATGTGTTATTTTAATAGAATTCATACATTCCTGCACAAGTGAAGTAATTTCAGAAAATCTAATTTTGCCATTTAAAAAAGCATTAACAGCAATTTCATCCGCAGCATTCAAAATTGCAGGTGCTGTACCACCAATTTCAAGCGCTTTGAAAGCCAATCCCAAAGCTGGAAAAGTTTCCCGATCGGCTGGATAGAAAGTCAACTCCTCGAGTTCTTCCAAGTTTAATGCATTAATTGTCGATTCCAACCTCTCAGGATAGGTTAATGCATATTGAACCGGAAGTTTCATATCCGGAATGGACATCTGCGCAATCTGCGAGCCATCAACGAATTCAACAATAGAGTGTATAATGCTCTGTGGATGAATTACCACATCAATTTTTTCAGGTGGGATATCAAAAAGCCAATGAGCCTCAATGACTTCGAGAGCTTTATTCATCATTGTAGCTGAGTCTATACTTATTTTGGGTCCCATGCTCCAATTGGGATGATTCAAAGCCTGCTCTGGCTTTAGTGTATCGTAATCGACATCTTTGCCAAAAAAAGGTCCTCCAGACGCTGTAAGAATCAACCGGGATATTTCACTATGACTACCGGACAACATTGCTTGCAAAAGAGCTGAGTGCTCGCTATCGATAGGGATAATTTTAGTTCCCGTTTGACCTGCAAGGCTCATGAGTATTTCACCCGCCATGACAAGAGACTCTTTATTAGCAGTACAAAGTCTCTTGCCTGCTCTTACAGCACACAACGAAGGAATTAAACCAGAAGCTCCGACAATAGCATTAACAACAATATCCACTTCTCTATCCTGAGCGAGCATACATAAGCCATCCTCACCGGATAGCACAAAAATATCAGGGAATCTCGCGCGAAGTACACAAGCAAGATCTTTGTCATAAATAAATGCTTTCTCGGGAACGAATTCTTTAATTTGCTTAGAGATAAGTTCCAAATTGCTTCTTGCTGCAACTGATTGAACCTTAAATCTATCTGAATGCATTCTTATTA
Source organism: bacterium (assembly GCA_030620455.1). GTDB lineage: Bacteria > UBP14 > UBA6098 > B30-G16 > B30-G16 > JAUWMV01. Next base: position 2,579 of record JAUXEQ010000258.1, read on the forward strand.
CATCGAGAGTTTGGGTTCCTATTGAACCGGTAGAACCTAATACCGCAATTTTTTTTGCTTTCATTTTATAACCAAACCATTCCGTTTATTACAATATTTTCAAAAATATTCCTTAATTTAGGGGCAATTTTCAGAGGCTTCTACAATATTTATACTCACATCACTCAGTCTTAACAACTGAACTTGTTTATCCAAATTTCCCGATAGTAGTTTAACGTGAGTAGCATCGACAGGAAACTGTCCAAGAGTCGGCTCAAATAAATACCATCTTCCATTAACCCATGCTTGTGACCATGCATGGTATGCGAATTTTCCATTCTGATATACAAGTCCTACATTAATTCTTGCAGGAATTTTCAGCGACCTTGCCATAGCAACAAACAGTATAGTATGTCCATTGCAATCCCCACGCTTTTTTGATAAAACATCGAGTGCCGATGGAA
>JAUXEQ010000129.1 GCA_030620455.1 bacterium
GGAAAACTGCATATCAGCGTCAAAGATTACAATATAATCCCCAGTGCAGACTTCCAGTCCTTTCTGCACAGCATAGGTTTTGCCATGATTGGTTCTATACGAGACAACCTTTATGTAATCTGATTTGTTTGATACATCTAAGGCTTTATTCAATGTTCCATCAGTTGAACCATCATCAACTAAAACAAGCTCCAAAGGGTGTTCAATTTTGCTAATTAAGCTATCAAAGCCTTCAACTAATGGCTCAATATTTTCCACCTCGTTGAAAGCTGGTACAATAACGGATATTTTAGTAAGTTCGTCCATATGTCTGACTTCTTAAACAAAAATAAAATCCGATGCAATATAAGAAAAATTGTTGTGTATGCAAAACGAGAATTGAAAGCTTTTTATATTGCAATACAATAATGCTGAAAATAGTATTATTATTCATTGGATTCAGTTACTTTTATATTTTCACCCATTTCAATTCTGTGAATTTCAGCAAAATTCCCCATGTTGATGGATATTTCCATGGCATTGTGATAGTTAACAAAAACAACTGGATCGCCAATAGGAACATCGCCGTAAATTGTACCGAACATTGCTGTTATTGTAGTGTCATCCGTTATCAGATTAACTGAATCTCCGAAGCTGAAATCCAAAGGATTACTGAATTCATCCTCAAAATTTGTAGTACAATTACCGTATTTGTCTATATAAATAATCATTCCAATGAGTGTATCGCCGGAAATCGAAGGTTCCTGATAGTTAAATTTTGTTGGATCAGATATTTGAGGTCCTACGTCTTCCAATGGGTATCCAGATGCAATTAACCCTCCTATTCTCCCGAGTATTTGAGTAACAAAAAGGCTTTCTATTGGTTCATCAAATAGAGCATCGTTTTTTATATGATAAAGCTCTTTTATTCCTTGTTCGTAGTATATATAAGTGAGTAATCCATTATCAGGAGCGAGGAAAAGCTGATCTCTATTTGTCAGTAAAACAAGATAACGTTCCTCCATTGGAACTCCAGGATCTACGATAGCAATGAAAACCACATCTTCAGGATACTGTTTTGAGATTGCTTTAACTAAGTAAGCACCTTCTCTCGAATCAAATGCTGTTACAGAATGTGTGCCGTCTATTATTATTGCATCATAGAAGGTATTGAGTATCATGCCTTTCAATTCACCAATCCAGAAATTACCTTCTCCGAAGTCCGTAATAAGGACAATGGGCATATTAACATTTTCCTCATCATTTTCACAGGATGATAGGAGAAATATTAATGGAATGATAAGAAAGAGAATTCTCAAGCGATTCATAAAAAACTCCTATCAATTTCATAGTTTAATTTTCAATAATCTAAAAAAAACAAAATAAGTAATCAATCTAAATTTGTAATTTGAATAGAATTATGACCAAGGAAATTTACGTCTATTATATCGATTTAAATGCATATACTTTGTAAAGCATAATTTAAATTATTATTAATTGTTATGTCGTTCCTTCGTTGATTAGTTTGTAAGATTTATTTGTCTAATAAATGAATAAAATGTAAAGAATAATAACATTTTTAACTAATATATAATAAAAAAGCTCGAAAATCTATTATTACAGTTTATTTTTATAAAAACAAGAATGGGAGCGAAAAGTGAAAGTTATAAATCCATCTTTCAAAATATTGACTGAAATCAATGGTGAGGAAATTCTCAAACATATTGAACATGCTGGAAGAATTGCTTATAAAAGCGAGGATAAAATTACCGGAAATTCTTCCAAAAAGTTTGTAAAAATGCTTATTGAAAGAGGTCATCTGTCTGTTATAGAGCATGTGAGCGTGTCTGTCCTACTTATTTGCGATAGGGGAGTTACTCATGAAATCGTTAGACATAGAATCGCAAGCTATACTCAGGAATCCACTCGATACTGTAATTACTCAAAGGGAAAATTTGGTCGAGAGATAACAGTGATAAAGCCATTCTTTTGGGATACGAACTCTGAAAAATTTGCAATTTGGCTTATGGCTATGAAATCTGCTGAAAATACTTATATGCAACTTATCGAGAAAGATGCGACTCCACAAGAAGCACGTTCTGTTTTGCCTAATTCTCTTAAGACTGAAATCGTAATTACAATGAACCTAAGGGAATGGAGGCATTTTTTCAAACTAAGAACAGCTATCGATGCACATCCACAGATGCGGGAGATAGTTGTCCCACTCCTTGAAGAGTTTAGGAAACGAATTCCTATTGTTTTTGATGATATAAATACAGATTAACTTTCCAAAAAACGCACCCAACAGGATTTGAACCTGCTACCTACGGCTCCGGAGACCGTCGCTCTATCCTAATGAGCTATGGGTGCATTTGCTATTCTCTAAAGAATTATCATTCAAAGCTAATTTATGTATTTTAGTCAATAAATTAAAATATTGACAAATTTAATTAATGACCAAGAATGATTAAACTTCCAGTTCCTTGAAAGTGTATAAATACCTTTTAATCTTTTTTGTTGAGGTTTTTTGGAATTCCTCCTGTTGTATTTTGAAGCCCTTAATTCTCTTATACTGTGCAATTTTGCCATTAATGTTCTCGATAATATCTCTAATTATATTTTCAACCATTTCTTCAGTCCAGTCTTCATGTCTCGCGTCTAACTGGTCATAGTTTGGAACAATAATCGCAAACGGTTCCTCACCTTTTAATGTCTTTTTTCCAACTACAAGGGATTCTAAAATAATTGGATGTTGGTTGAGTTTCTCCTCTATTTCCTCAGGATAAACGTTCTTTCCACCACCTGTAACGATCAGATTTTTCTCTCGACCTGTGATGAAAATGTAACCATCTTTATCGATAAAGCCAAGATCCCCTGTTTTAAACCATCCATCTTCGGTGAATGATTCGATTGTAGCACGTTCATTTTTGTAGTATCCTTTGAAAACAATTGAACCTTTTACTTGAATTTCTCCTATTCCTTCAGATTTAGGTTCACCTATTCGAGCTTGAATTCCAGGAATTGATGGTCCCACAGATGCTGGTTTAATTTTTCCTATAGGATTGACAGAGATGACCGGTGATGTCTCAGTTAAGCCATACCCCTGAAGAAAGGTAATCCCAAAAGTGTTAAAAAACCTAACGAATTCCGGTCTTATAGCTGCACCACCGGAAACCATAATCCACATATTTCCAAATCCAGCCTTCTTTCGGAAAGGTTTCATGATGCTGCTTCCTGAGCAAGTGAGAAATATGTCAAAAAATTTTGTTAAGTTAAACGCAAATCCAAAAATAGATTTTGCAATTCCACCTTTTGATTTAACTCCTTTTTTAATACCATTATAGAATTTTTCAAAAAGAATTGGAACTCCGACCATTATTGTTGCACCACCAGCTTTGATATCCTCGAGAATTTCCTTTGCTCGTAATGCTCTCGCATAGGTAATTCCACATCCTCTCGATAAAGGACAAAGAAAACCTGTTGTGGCTTCAAATGAATGGTGAACTGGCAGAACGGATAGAAAGATTTCATTTTCGCTAATTGGAACTACACGCGTGAATGCATCGATATCGGAAATGATATTTTTATGAGTTAACATAACACCTTTAGGTGATCCTGTCGTTCCTGAAGTGTAAATAATTACAGCAATGCACTCGTCAGAATAAGGCATACGAGGTTCTTTAGGAGTTTTCTCTGTACTTATAAGTGCTTCAATATTTTCAAGCTCGAATCGTGGTAGATCTGGAAAAAAGTTCTCAGTGTCGTCCGAAAGGATGTATAGATATTTTCGCTCGAGGAAAATTGCATTTGAATCTGAATGACGAATTATGCGACGCAATTCTTGTGGTCTTTGCGCTGGATCAAGAGGAACAACGATACATCCTGCTGCTTGAATTGCAAGATAAGTTATTGCCCATTCTGGTGAGTTGTGTCCCAATAAGGCAATATGTTCTTCCTTTTTGAAACTACTTTGTTGGATGAATGACGAAAGCTTAACGATTTTATCCCACATTTGTGAGTAAGTTATCGTGGAGATATCTCCATCGTATTTATTTACAATTAGAGCGTTTTTATCAGAATATCGCTCTGAAGTAATCTTAACAATTTCTGGAATTGTTTTCCCTATAATTTTTTCTGGCATTAATGTACTCCTCTTTAAAAATAGCAATTTTCCAAGCATTTACCAATTCTATTATTTTATTTAAAACATATCTAAAAATATCTCGAAATTTTTTTGATTTGTCATTTTCATCTGACAACGTAATATTCATTTGATGGGAGCATTCACAGAAAAATATTTTCCCGATCTTCCGGAAGAGATTTTCAATTCTATTATAAAGAATTCTCGTGGGATTTATTATGTTGGTGGATTTGTAAGGGATTTTCTGCTCAACATCAACCATGTCGATAGGGATGTTTTAGTTTGTGGAATAGAACTTCCTAAATTATCAGGCATACTAAAAAAATTCGGCAGAGCAGATATAGTAGGGAAATCATTCAATGTCATAAAATTTTCTAATAAAAGTATAGAATACGACTTTGTTGTTACATCGAATCGAACCCAAAGTGGTTGTTTCCCTGATTCATCCCTATCCTTAGAAAAGGATTTGGTTCAGAGGGACTTCACAATCAATTCTATTGCATGGGATTTAAGCCAAAAGAGAATTATTGATCCTTTGTCGGGATTGAGAGATATAAAAAATAAAACTTTACGAGCGAATTCTGTTAGTACATTTATAGACGATCCGCTACGAATCATTCGACTTTGTAGGCTCTCAGCAAAACTTTTCTTCAAAATTGAACAATCGACCAAAAAGTTCGTCACTAATTCACTGGAGGATCTTTCTGATATTGCCGTGGAGAGAATTGGTGATGAATTTAAAAAATTCATGCCCCTAAAAAATCCATCAATTGTTTTTGAATGCTTGTTAGAAATAGGAGCTCTTAAAATACTTCTACCTGAGCTTTACGAATGCGTTGGTGTTACCCAACCTGGTGGAATGCATGCGTATGATGTTTTCCAGCATACATTAAAAACAATCGATGAATCTCCTGAAGACTTATTAATTCGGTTTGCCGCTCTATTTCATGACATAAGTAAACCATCTCATAAAATTCTTGGAGAAAACGGACGTGCAAGGTTTTACAATCATCAAAAAAC
>JAUXEQ010000005.1 GCA_030620455.1 bacterium
ATCTATTCCTGTAGGTTCAACAATGATAACAATTGGATTCGAATCTGTTCGAATATATGCGGTGTCTTCAAATATGTAGAGTTCGTTTGTGTCTCCTTGAATAATTATTGTAAGTGCCCAATCCGGTCCGGTTTGACCGTTAAGTGAAACCTCAATCCAATCAGGTGGGTTTGGGAAAACAATGTAATTTGCCCCCCATGATCTTGGTTTGTGAGATGATGAAGGATTAAAAGTATATGGAAGAGTTTTAATTGTATCTTCGATAACTATTTCAGGATATGCTGAACCTTCAATGTAATGACTTCCATCTGATCTGCTTCCTGTCAAGTAGTTCCAGCCACAAAAAGTTGCGAATTCATTCTCGATCGATAAACCGGATGAATCCATGGCTGTCGAGATAGCATCCATTCCGTCAAGGTAGGTAGTATTCATAAATATATCTTTTATAAGACCTACACCATATTCACTGGTTAAATAATGGAAATAAATACAGGTTGAATACTTGTGGGAACCTATGTCTGTCAAAGGTGTCCATGGATAATCAAATAAAAGGTTTAGATAGTTATAATAATCATTAACATAATTGTATACAATATCCTCCATCCAAACGGCAGATGTCTCGAGTAACCATATTTTTTCTTCAGGATCGTAAGCGAAATGTGAAGCGTGATGAAATTCATGAGCAACTGTAACTTTAAAAGCACCCCATTCACTGCCTTCTGGGTCGTCATTACTAGGGAATCCAGTGTAATTATCTCGCACTTCGATATATGCTGCCAAATTATACCAAGGTTCTGGACCCTCGATTGTGTCTGGATAAGTGATGCCATAAATGCCTGTTCCTAAACGGCTTATATAGACATCAAATAGACTATCTCCACCGAGTGTTCCATCCGAAACAGGGGCTAAAAATCCAAGTGAGTCAATTTCTACAAACCAGGCTCGATCGAAGAACTCAGCACATCGGCAAGCGTAATTAGTATCAGTTATTGCGGGATTATAGTGTATTCGAAAATGTCCACCGGGACTTACTATACTCACAGGCTTAAAGGGACGAGTTATTAACATTGGTAATAACTGTTTTTGTCGGGATGTTAAGTAGTCTTTATTTCGAAGAATATCTAAAAGCAGTGGTGTTCCGGACCTTATTATCATTGGAGGTGTTAATTCTGGATTAAACGAATCCTGTTCAAAGAGTACTGTAAATTCAAGCTGAATTCGTTCTTCAATTGAAAGCTCATTAAGAGAAAAGCATACAGTAACAGTAAATAGAACTCCGATTATAAAGTATCTGAATGTATTCGAAATTTTCATATTAGTAATAATATTTTTTCTTATAATTAAAAAAACCTTTACAGAACGTCAATCATGTCTATAATTGTAAAAATTTTAGGGGGTAATACCCATGTTGTTCCCAACCATATTTACGTTTTCAAAAATATACACATTTAATGAAATAGCTATGTCATCATATTTAAAAGCCAATTATAACATACAAATTCGGATTAGCAAAATTCAAATCAATAATATAATTTCTTCAAAAAATGTAAATAGTTTAATAATAAAATCTAATAATTCATTGATTGGAAATTATTGTTAGGCACAAGAAAGGAGTTTATATGAAAAAATTTAATGAAAAACTGAGCTTCGACGACATACTTTTGAAACCCCAGTATTCTGAAGTTATGCCGGATGAAGTTGACATTTCAGTCCGCTTAACAGAAAGCATTACACTGAATATTCCAATACTTTCTGCAGCTATGGACACTGTTACGGAGCATAGAATGGCTATCGCGATGGCTCAGGTTGGAGGATTAGGGGTGATCCACAGAAACATGCCCTGCGAAATGCAGGCTGAGGAAGTTAGAAGAGTTAAGAGATTTGAGGCTGGATTAATTCCCGATCCTATGACGATTGAACCTGAAGCGACAATTGGCAAAGCGTTCGAAATTATGAGAACTCAGCACATTTCAGGGCTTCCAGTTGTTACTGAGACCAGATTGGTTGGCATTATAACTCATCGAGATCTAAGATTTGAAACGGACATGTCAAAGAAGGTTTCGCAATTGATGACAAGTGAACTAATAACTGTCAGATCCGGAGATAGTTTTGATGTAGCAATTAATAAACTACATCAACACCGGATTGAAAAGCTTCCAGTAGTCGATGAAGATGGCAAACTCACTGGACTTATTACTGTAAAGGATATTCAGAAATCCTCGGAGCATCCAAATTCCTCAAAGGATAATATTGGTAGACTTCTTGTGGCAGCAGCAATAGGTGTCAGTATGGATATGAAAGAAAGATCTGAGATGCTTGTCGACTCTGAGGTCGATGTCTTGGTTGTCGATACTGCTCATGGAGATTCGAAAAACGTGATGGAAACAACTGCATATCTTAAAAGAACTTATCCTGAAATAGCTTTAATCTCTGGTAATGTGGCGACGGTAGAGGGTGTTGTAAGATTAATTGATAATGGCGCTGATATTATAAAGATTGGAATAGGTCCCGGATCAATTTGTACAACTCGCGTTGTAACAGGTTGCGGTGTACCCCAAGCTTCAGCGGTTATGGAATGTGCTGAAGAAGCAGACAAACATAATATTAAAATTATTTCTGATGGCGGAATAAGGTATAGTGGAGATGTAGCCAAAGCAATTGCTTTGGGAGCATGTGTGGTTATGATTGGTAATCTAATTGCTGGAACCGATGAGGCACCTGGAGAAACAGTTTTATATGAAGGCAGACGATTTAAGGTTTACAGAGGAATGGGGTCTCTTGGAGCTATGAAAGTCGGTGCAAGAGACAGATACTATCAGGAGGATATTATTAATCATAGAAAACTTGTCCCAGAAGGTATTGAAGGTCGAGTTCCTTATAAAGGACCAGTTGAGGAAACTATCTTTCAGTTAATGGGTGGATTAAGAGCTGGTATGGGAATGACTGGTTCTAAGACAATTATTGAATTGCAGAATAATGTCGATTTCATTAAGGTAACATGGTCTGGACTTACGGAATCGCATCCACATAATGTTCAGATAACGCAAGAAGCGCCTAACTATCAAATTCTTTAAATTATGTAACAGTCTTTTGTTCTTGGTTTTGCATAACTTTTGAATTGGGAATAAGAATTACTAATCCTATAATGACAAGAAGTGACATAATTCCAATAGCAACCTGAAAGCGAATTTTACCGGGTGAGTTTGCAAGAATTAACGTTGTAGCACCCCAAATCAGTGGTCCTACTGTTGCTGCGGCTTTTCCGGTTAGAGAATATAAACCAAAAAAGCGTCCCACAGAATCTATAGGCGTGAGTTTTAATAAGTATGGTCTTCCAATTGTCCATACACCACCAAGCATTATGCCTATTAATACCCCACAACCCCAGAACACCGTTGTTGTCGGAAAAAGTGATAATGCCGAAAGCCCGATAATCCATCCCACAAGATCGATAATCAAGGATTTATGAGGTCCTATAATATCGGTAATTTTACCCCAGATGAAGGACCCAATAACTGCAAACGTAGTGCATATAACAAAGAAGAGTATCTTTGCTGAATCGCTAAGCCCCATGGCTTTTTCAGCGAATATAGCCATAAATATTATTGTTGTCTCGACTGCTTCATGAAAAAGAAATCTTGATAGTAGAAACCTTCTAATCCCTGGATATTTCTTCGTATCTTTTAATGTTTCCCAAACTTTTCTGAGAGGAGTTTTAGTGGTCTTATCTGCCGGATATCTGGTACGTTTTTCATCTTTGGAAAAGTATATTAATGTGGGTAATGCAAAAAGGAAAAATAGAATGGCTGTGGGAAGAAACGTGGCTTCTCTTCCACCTGCAGGAATTGGAGTATTAAGCCCAAAAAGTTTGCCTGTATTAAACGGCATAATTAAAGCCATCCCAACGATCGAACCTATATAGCCGAAAGCAGTTCCAATACCGCTGACAATTCCCCATCTCTCTTTATTTGCAGCACGCGGTAGAAGTGAATTGTAAAAAGTCAACGACAACTGATAGCAAACATTTGCAAAGATGAAGGCGATTATAATTATCCATAGCAGTTTTAGATATCCACAGAAACCGATTATAGTTGTTCCAATTATCACCCCAAGTACAAACATCCCAAAGAAACCCATTCGTCGACCGGTTCTATCGGAAATAGTTCCGAACAATGGCGCTAAAAACACAACAGTAATCTGAGATATTGAATTTGCTACACCCACGTAGATTTCCGGTGCACCTAAGTCGGAAATTATTAGGAGTGGAAAATACATGGAAATGATATTCATCGAGAAAATAGTATCTGCAAAGTCATAAATAGCCCAAATAAATTCGCGGAATTTTAAACCTTTTAATAACATGTAGTTATAGTTATCCTTTTACGTAGTAAAACGCAATGATATTAATTGCATATCGCGCTATGTTTTATATCTCGACTTGTAAATTTAATAAATCTGTTATACATTCTTCTGCAGTAAGTGCTGTAAAAAAACAAAACTTTTATAGATTTGTAAGATGAATAAGTTACCTAAATTTTATTTAGCTTCGCAGTCGCCAAGAAGACACGAACTTCTGAAAAGAGTTGATATTCCTTTTGAGATTGTTAAGCGAGCTGAAGTCGATGAATCTGTGGAATCGAGCGTGAATCCTGCTTTTTTTGCAGAGAAGTTGGCAATAAATAAGGTTAAAGCAGCATCGATTCCATCGGATGCCAACGGTTTTGTTTTGGGTTTTGATACAATTGTCTATATTGAGGAAGAAATATTAGGTAAACCAAAAAACAAAGAACAAGCTTTCTTATTTCTCAAACGGCTTTCAGGATCCTGGCATAGTGTTTTTACCGGTGTGGCAGTGATGAGGACAAAGGATAGAAAAGTTGAATCCGATGTCGAGATAACAAAGGTGAAATTTTCAAAAATGACACTTAGTGAAATCGAGTTGTATGTGAATTCTGGAGAACCCTTGGATAAAGCGGGAGCATATGGCATTCAAGAGCTTGGGGCTCTTCTTGTCGAGAGAATCGAGGGTTGCTTTTATAATGTTATGGGTTTACCCCTTTTACGCTTGACTAAAGTATTAGAGCGTTTTAACATTAAAAGAACTATCTTATTACGGAGGAATTTGTGAGTGAGCTTGGTGACTATATTCGCCAACTAAGGGAAAAGAAAGACGTTTCTATCGAACAAGCTGCGAAGGATACACTGATAAATCCTTCGTATCTCGATGCATTGGAGGAGGGAAATTATGAAATCCTTCCACCGGAAGTCTATGTTATAGGGTTTCTTAAAACATACTCAGAATATTTGGGTGTTTCTGCGGATGAATTTCTCAATCTATACGCCCCAAAAAAACAAAAAGTTCGAAAGAAGCGAAAAGAGAACGCATTGCTTTCAAATATTAGTAACGTTCCTTCATCAGAGGTTGTTGAGAATGAAAGTACATCATTTTCTGATGTCGTTCATTCATTGAGAGCTGTTCCCATCATTATCTACGTTATCGGATTTCTGGTTATTTTTGTAGCCGTGGTTATAATTCTTTCCGTAAGTAAAACAACAAGTCCACCAGAAACTGTTATCGAGGGTGTAGAAGGGGATTCGCTAATTTTTACAATGGCACCTGCTCCAATCGATAATGACATTGCTCAGGAGATTAATATCAAGATCGATAAAGTTGATCCAAATAAGGAGTTGTTTCGAGCGGAATCGTTAACTTATATTTTTCGCACAAGAGAGCAGGTTGATCTGTATGTTGAGGTGGATTACCGCAGAGTTATGCATGGAAAATTGAATAGAGGAGAAGAAAAGAAATGGCGAGTTAAAAATTCCATATATATTGAAACTAGCAATCCCAGCGCGCTGAAAATCTCAGTTAACGGATTTGATCTTGCACCTTTGAATATTAAACACGACCAATCTTTAGACCTAAGAAGAGATAATATATTGCAGTTTTTAGAGGATTATCAACCTTTGCCACCAGGAGTTACATCTGCTTATGGGGAGCGAATTGAGAGTATGGTTCCAGAAAGTCTAATTATGCAAAAACCATCGTCGGAGGCTCGAAAAAATATTAAAAGATCTAAAACACCACTATCGAAAACTCCTAAAACCCAAAGTCAAAATACAAGACAGAGTATAAAACCACCAACATCGAATAGGAAAAATGATCAATAACTCTATATTCCAGAACGAGGAATAAACTTATAATACAAGATTTGCGAAGGTTAGTTACAACCATGGAGGAATAAATGTTGGATGAAAGAATTTTTAAAGCCTATGATATAAGAGGTATATATCCTACTCAATTAGATGATAAGACGGCATATCTTATAGGTGGAGCAACGGTAAACGTTATTAGCGCAAAAAGAGTTGTTGTAGGTAGAGATGTAAGGATTTCCTCCAAATCTCTTGAAAGGGCTTTAATAAGAGGGTTGAGTGATGCTGGTGCTACTGTTGATATTTTAGGAGAAATTTCCACCGATGCAATGTATTATGCTGTCGGGAAATACGGTTACGACGCTGGTGTTATGGTTACAGCTTCACATAATCCACCCGAATACAACGGATTCAAGATTTCCAAAGCGGATGCTATTCCTCTTTCTGGTGATTCTGGACTCCCAGAAATTAAAAGGATTGTAAAATTGGGAAAATTCAGAATTTCTCGATACCCCGGAAGCATTCAATCAAGACAAATTTTAGATGAATATGTTAGGCATTGCTTGGGCTTCATAAACTTAAAAAATCTCAAACCATTTAGAATTGCAATCGACGCTGCAAATGGGGTTGCGGGAATTGTTTTGGAAAAAATATTACCTCTTCTACCATTTAAGGTCGAAAAACTTTTCTTTGAACCAGATGGTAATTTCCCTAATCATTTTCCCAATCCTATGGAACCAAAAAATACTGAGGTTCTGAGAAAAGAAGTTCTTAAGAAACATTTTGATTTCGGTGTGGCGTTTGATGGTGATGCGGATCGAATGTTCCTTATCGATGAAAAAGGAAATTTTGTTGGCGGAGATATGATTGTAGCCATGGTTGCACGAAAAATGCTGCGGCAGGAAAGCGGTTCTGCAATTGTCCACAATTTAATCTGCTCAAAGACAGTTATTGATGTTATAAATAAATACCATGGAATACCAATTAGAAGTCGTGTAGGTCATGCTTTCCTGAAACCTTTGATGCGAGAAAACAACGCCATTTTCGGCGGTGAGCATTCTGGTCACTACTTTTTTAGGGATCACTGGTTTGCAGATTCAGGCCTTATTGCATTTCTTGTTGTTGCCGATGTTATTTCCGAGGAGGAAAAGGTTGTTTCGCAAGTTATTGCAGATATAGATAGATACTATAGAACAGGTGAAATTAACACTGAAGTTATGGATCGATGGGAAACATTAGAATGTGTGGTGGTTAAGGTTAGTGAATTAACTGGAGTCGAACCAGATCGACTCGATGGTATTACTTTCACGTACGACAATTGGTGGTTCAATATTAGACCATCAAATACTGAACCTCTTTTAAGACTTAACATCGAGGCTGATTCTCCTGAATTTCGGGATGAGAAATTACGCTGGGTTTTAGATATTATAAATGAGTGCAAGTGATTCGAAAAATGCGTTTGAATACAAAATTGGTCGATGTATAAGCGCTGACTGATTTATGTATACAATTTGGGTGGATTCAATAAATAGAAATACTTCACTGAGAGTAATAGTATTTCTAATTGTTTATTTATATTCAGAATGGATTATTGATTTTTTCAAAAGAAATAATCTCGCTATTAACAGGGGAACACAGTGAAAAGGCTCTGGCCATATGTTTTGCTTCTTATAATTGTTGTATCTCTCTTTGGGGATTTTATTTTCTCAAATAAAGTTCTTTTTGGAACCGATTTTATGGACCTGGGATATTTCGCGGTCAAATTATTCCGAGATCATGTTGTAAATATTGGATCCTATCCACTTTGGGATCCATATATTCATGGCGGAATGCCTTTTATTGAAGCTCTTCACGGAGCGATTTTCTCTCCAATTTCAACTCCAATTCGAATTTTATTTCCTGCACACCGATCTTTTGGACTCTCGGAAATTGTTCACATTTTTCTTGCTGGACTTTTCATGTTCCTTTTGCTAAGGTTTTATAAATTAAGAAATAAATCTTCCTTTTTTGGGGCACTTACATATATGCTGTTACCGCTAACAGTATCGATGGTCTATGCTGGACATGACGGCAAGATATCGGTTATTGCTCTATTACCACTTCAAATATGGTTGCTTGAACGTGCTCTAAAACACAGGAGAATACGTGATTTCGCATGGTTCTCGCTTGGATATGCTGCATTGATTTTCACTGCTCATATGCAGCTCGCATATTTTGCATCTTGGCTTATCGCAGGTCTTTTCATTTTCAGAGTAATCAGAATGTGGAGGATCGATAAAGAAAAATTTAATAAAGTTGCAAGGATCGTATTGCTTTTCGTTGTTTTTTTATTGCTAGGAGTTTGTGTCTCTGCAATTCAATTACTTGGACCATATGATTACCTTGGAAAATATTCTGTGAGAACAATCCATACAGAGCAGCGTGGAATTGAATTTTCTAATTCGTGGAGAGCAAATATCGAGGACATAGTTTCCGTTTTTGTTCCTGATTTTGTGGGTCAAAATGTTGGTGAAAAATTTAATGCATATTGGGGAAGAAATATCTTCCGACTAAATTCATTATATATTGGTCTTTTAATTTCCTTGTTAGGTATAGTAGGTTTTTTAGCATTGAAAAACCCTTTGCTGCACTTTTTTGGTCTCTTTTCTGTTTTCATAATAACTTATTCAATGGGAACGCAAACTCCACTGTTTTATCTATATTATTATATTATTCCAGGGGTAAAGAAATTTCGAGCACCCGAGACTGCATTATTCGTTGCTGCTTTTGCTTTCGTTGTTGCTGCAACTTTTGTTATTGATAAAGTACTCTCTATTAATGAAGCAAAGAAATCCAGTAAAAAACCACCAAAGATTAAGAATCATCAAATTACTAAGCTTTACAAATACATTCTTTATACTGGAATAATTGGTTCTGTTGTTGTGATACTTCTTGTAATTTTCGGGAAATCGGTTGGTCAATGGTGGATTAATACTGTATACGACCCACATACAGTGAATATCAGTAGAAAAATCGGTTTTTTAAAGACAAATTATTCAATTTTTACTGGTAGCGCTTTTTTGTCTCTCATTTTGTCATGGATTGGAATTGGGGCATTGCTTTGGAAAATCCGCAATAGAAAAATAAGCTCAGTTATTATTATTCTTTTGCTTTGTATTCCTGTTTTAGTTGAATTTTGGCGTTTTGATAGACGATTTATTGTTACTGGTGATATAAACAGATATTACACAAAGACTAATGCAATTTCTTTCCTTCAACAATTTCGAGAAACTTATGGACCATTTAGGGTTTTTGCTCTTCCACAAACCTTATCCTACACGCAACTTGGCTCCTTTGGTGTTGAAGTAACGACATTAGGGGAGCTTCATGGCAACCAACTCAGGTGGTATGACGAATTTACCGGGAAGCACGAAAAAAGAAGTAATCTTATTATGTATCCGCATTTTTGGGATATTTTGAATTTTAAATTCATACTATCTCCACAACAACTGAATATTCCCACCTTTGAATTAATTCAGTCCACAGAGTCGGGATTTCTTTATCATAATTTTACAGCGTTTCCACGGATACGGTCCTTCCATAAATGGGAAGTGCTTGATCATAAAGATATTCTTGCGGAACTTAAAAATCCTGACTTTGTTATGGATTCTCTCGATAACTATCGAACAATTCTATTGCTCGAGGAAGATCCGAAGTTGCCACAGAATCTTTTCGGTGACACTACTTATATCTTTGGGGTCGAGGGTAAAGTAATTGAAGATAAGGAAGACGAATATACGTTTGAGATAAACATGCCGAAAAACGGAATAGCTTTCATATCTTCCAATTGGTATCCGGCATGGCATGCGGAGGAAAACGGGAATAAACTACCTGTTATTAGAGCGGATTATTCATTTATAGGGATACCACTTAAGGCTGGCAATCATATTGTTAAGATGTATTATTCAGCGCCTATTTTAAATATTTCCTTAGGCATTTCGCTTATATCGTTAATTATTGCTATTGGTGTACTTGTAGGATCTATTGTTATAAAACCGCGAAAAAAGAAGTAGTACTTTCTGATGCCTATGTCTAGTAAGTTAAAAAGTGTTGCAGCTACATTGCTAAAATTGCTTATCGCGTTTGTTATTGCATACTTCATTTTCCGAAAACTTAATGCAAGTCTATCCGAAACAGCAAAAGCATTAGCTCATGCAAATTTTCCATTAATGAGTTTAGGTATATTATTAATTATCATAGCTCTTTTAATAGTTATGGTTGTTTGGCGAAAGATATTATCAGATATATATAGATTTAAACTATCTGTACCCCAAGCATTGATTCTTCAGTCGATGCCTAATATTGCTAAATATATCCCCGGTAAAATATGGTTTATCTTTGCGCAGGTTTATCTTGCAAAAGAATTCGGTGTAAATTCAGTTTCTATTGTTGTTACAACTTTAATTTCTCAAATGATTCTTATAACCTCTGCAATATTTGCTGGATTTCTGCTTGTGGATTTCGCTAAAACGCCTCTTTTCTCTATTTGGGGTGTGATTTTCCTTGTGGTTTTAATTGTTATTCTTTTAAAACCTCGGATTTTGCATAAGATAATAGAACTTGGCTTGAAAATTATGAAGAAAAAGCTTGAAGTTAAACCACCCAAGATGAAATTATGGACCTTATTGTATTCACTTGTTGTCTGTGTTGCGGTTTGGATTATTATTGGTATAGGAATCACATTATGCGCAGCATCAGTATTTGGCTTTGATATGTACTCTAATACTCCTGAAATTACTGGTGCATTTTGTATTAGTTACGTTGTAGGATATATTTCGTTTTTCGCACCAGCGGGAATTGGCATAAGAGAAGGAGTAATGGTATTATTGCTTCCACCAAATCTTTCTACACTTCAATCATCTGTGATTTCCTTAGGGTCAAGGTTATGGATTACTATTGCTGAAATTATCTTTTATGGATTAATTTTTTTGTTATATTTGCGAATGGGAATTAGCAAAAAGGCAATGATTAGTTTAGATAAAACTAAAAACTGAGAATAAATGTATGATTTTAATCTAACTTATGGGAGGAATGTGATGAGAGGTAAGTTTCTTTTAACAACAATGATTCTGGCAATTATGGCATGTTCTTTTGTGAGTGCAGCGGAAGTCAAGATTGCTTATTTCGATACCGAACGTTTAAGACTGGAATGGGGTGATTGGAAAGACGCCCAAGCTAAGTTTGACGAGGATGTTCAAGTTTGGCAACAGGAAGCTGAGAAAATGGAACAGGAAATAAACCAGCTTATGGAGGATTACCAACGCCAAGAATTGATGCTTTCTGAGAATAAAAGAATTGAAAAGCAAAAAGTTATTCAGCAGAAACAATTAGAATACCAAGAATTTCTATCAACAATATTTGGGCAAGGAGGTGAAGCGGAGAAGAGAAACGCTAAACTAACTAAACCATTATACGATAGAATAAAGGAAGCTTTGGCTGCGCTGGCTAACAAATACGGTTATACTGCAATTTTTGATGTCAATGGGAGTGGCATTGCATACGTCGATCCTTCACTCGATATAACAGAAGAACTTCTAAATGAGCTTGGAAAGCGATGAAATTAAGGGAATTAGCTGAAAGATTGCATCTTGAATTTCTCGGAGACGGAGAAATATCAATAGATTCTCCAGCTTCTCTTGTTTGTGCAAAAAAAAACAATTTATCGTTATACTATCACCGGCGTAGTAGAAAGCAGCTTGAATCAACTGCTGCGGGTGCCGTAATTATTGTTAAGAAGGATTATCCAGAAAATGCAAATTATGCTGCTTTGCTCTCGGAAAATCCATCAGAAGATTTTCGGAGAGCTATTGAAATTCTCGTTCCAGTCAAGAAGCCAGAACGTTATATCTCAAACCGTTCGTGGATCGATGCGAAAGCGACTTTAAGTAAAGAAATTACAGTTGAGCCATTTGCAGTTATTGGGAAAGCTAAGATTGGTTCTGGTTCTATAATTAAGGCTAATGTTGTTATTGGAGACGATGTCGAAATCGGTTCTGATTGTATTATTTATCCTAATGTAGTTGTATACGATGGCGCTAAAATTGGGAATAGGGTTATAATTCATGCATGTGCTGTGATCGGTTCTGATGGTTTTGGGTATTCCAGAACAACGGATGGTGTTTTCCATAAAATTCCACAGATTGGTGGTGTAATAATCGAAGATGATGTGGAAATTGGAGCTAATTCCGCTATTGACAGAGCAGCATTGGATTGGACAATAATTTCGCAGGGAACCAAAATAGACAATCTCGTTCAAATCGGACACAATTGTATTGTTGGTAGGAATTGTGCTATGGCTGGACAAGTTGGTTTAGCAGGAAGTTGCAGTTTAGGGGATAGAGTTCTGCTCGGTGGGCAAGTTGGTTTGGCGGGACATCTTAAACTTGGGGATGATACCATTGTCTTCGCTCAATCTGGTGTTGACAAATCGTTTGATCCGAAGTCAGAAATTTTAGGTTCACCAGCTAAGCCTATTAAAATTAAATTGAAAGAATTATCAGCGTTGGCAAAACTTCCGGAATTGTTGAGGAAACTTAGGAAAAAGCAAATAATATAGTTGCCCAATGTTTGTGAATTAACTTGATAGTTTAAAGATTATAGTTATTTTTTTTAGCTTGGGGTATTATTTTATAAATGTAGCAAATACATATTATTACCAAACAAATGTTGTTTGATTAGGAGATATTGTATTTCTTGTTAAGAGTTTAAGGAGGAGATATGCGCAAGATTTCATTTTTCTTAATTATTTTAACTGTAATTTTTTTCGTTGGATGTGAAAAACCAGGCGAAGAGAAGGAAGAACCAAATAAGGACGGAACAAGCTGGGAAATCGTCCATACATATGAATCTGGTATGCCAGAATTGCAAGTGGGCTGTATTAATAATGGTGGGAAATTCATAGCAGTAGGAGCAGGACAAGGCTATGTCGCAATTTCTACAGATGGCGGACTTTCTTGGAACTCTCAAAATATCGTATATATGGATACTTCAGGTTATGCCGTTGAGGCATTGGATTTCTATGATGAGAACGTTGGTGTTCTGGGAGGTTCTAGATCTTTGTTTAGAACCGAGGATGGCGGAAACACATGGACATTTGTAGCAGATGGTGATCTTAGTAGAGTTTATTTCACCAAAATACAATTCTTGGATGCAAATAATGTTTATGCTTTCGGAACAACTAAACTCTTTAAATCAACCGATGCTGGAAAGACCTGGACAGCTCATTTAGTTGATACTTTAACAGGTGGGGAAGTTGGAGCAATGGACGTTGATTTTTTCGATTTGCAGCATGGTGTTATTGTAACTGATGCTAAACTCGTTCTATACACCGATGACGGCGGAAATACTTGGAATCCTGAAACACTACATGTTGATGATGATAATGTTGTATTTAATGCTGTTGTTGGTCTTTCGAGTGAAAACTTCCTTATTTGCGGTACAAAAGGTTCTTTTAAGAAGAGAGTTGTTGATGGTGATTCAGTGTATTGGAAAGGTGTTCGATCAGGTGTCGATTCAACTCTTAGAAGTATTGCTGTTGAAGGAGATAAAGTTATTGCTGTTGGGAACTTCGGTAACATAACAGTTTCTACTAACGCTGGTGATAGTTTGACGAGAATTACGAACCTTAATTCATTCGGCAACTTTGTTTACACAGATATTGATCCAGATGGAAATCATGTATTAGCAGTTGGTTCAGACCCAGTTAGACGAGGTGCCACAATTCGATTAGGTTCCAATAATTTCACAAGATGGACAGGTGCTAATTTCGGAACGGTAGTTACACTAATAGATATGTATTTTTTCAATTCGAACGAAGGTGTTTTAATTGGCAAAAAAGCAACAATTTACAAGACTTACGATGGTGCTGCAACGCTTATACAAAAAGTTCTACCATATCACCTCGATATTACATTGAATAGTGTGGATTTTTTCAACGAAAACGATGGCGTTATTGTTGGTGGATATACCGAGAACGGTAGTATATTCTTAACTCACGATGGTGGCGAATATTGGGAATTGTTAGATCCTGAAAATATCCACAAAGTAAGAT
This sequence comes from bacterium, assembly GCA_030620455.1. Lineage (GTDB taxonomy): Bacteria > UBP14 > UBA6098 > B30-G16 > B30-G16 > JAUWMV01. The sequence goes on from JAUXEQ010000005.1 coordinate 14,243, forward strand.
TTTATATAGACAATTTGACGTTCGTGCATGTTGTAAGCAACGATGTCGCTTATATTGCAGGTAGTAATGGATTTGTGTTGAAAACCACAGATAAAGGCAATACATGGACGGAAATGCCTACTGGTTTAAATGCGGACTTGCTTGGAATGCATTTCATTTCGGAAGACGAGGGTTGGATTGTTGGGAATTCAGGTGTTATTTTACATACGACAGATGGCTGTGCGACTTGGGATGTACAGGAATCGAATACATCCGCACTTCTTTCTGATGTCCAATTCATCGATGAGAACAACGGCTGGATTTGTGGTAATTTTGTCATTCTTAAAACCACTGATGGTGGTAATACTTGGGAAGAAATTGAAGTTGTGCCAAATTTATTTACTCAATTCCGAAAACTGTCTTTTCAAACATTCGACAATGGCTGGATGGTTGGTAATTATGGGCATTTAATTCATACTGTTGACGGTGGTAAAACTTGGTATCAGCAAGCTATGAATCTTAGCCAAATTGGTTTAACCGAATCAGATTTATACTCGATTTTCATTTTGGATTCAGAGGATGGTTGGGCTGTTGGTGATTCTGGTTCAATACTCAGACTTGTTAGGTGATTAATCGCACTGTGATTAGTCCGAAACAAATAACTTCATTTCTAAAAAGTAGCATCGATGATTTTTTCCCAGTTATCGATGATTGGTTGCATCGATTGCTTCCCAGTGAAAACGACAAACCAGAGTTGGTTCATCGTGCAATGCGCTACAGCGTTTTCGCTGGTGGTAAGCGTTTAAGACCTTTTTTGGTTTATAAAGCTTTCAAATGGGTTGGTGGTGATGGTAGTATAATTTTTCCTCCAGCATGTGCTATAGAATTCATACACACTTATTCGTTAATTCATGATGACCTACCGGCGATGGATAATGACGATCTTAGGCGAGGAAAACCCACATGTCACAAAGTATTCGGGGAAGCTATTGCAATTTTAGCTGGGGATGCACTTCACGCACTGGCTTTTAAATTGTTAGCTGAGACTGGGAACGCTGAAATTGTATATGAGACTGCAAATGCAATTGGCTCAAATGGTCTTGTTGGTGGTCAGGTAGTTGATGTTGAAATGGAAGGTCAAAATGTTGATGAGGAAACCGTTTATTATATTCATTCTCGAAAGACTGCATCCCTATTTATCGCATCTGTGCGTATTGGTGCAATTCTTGCAGGTGCATCTGAAAAACAGCTTAATTCTCTTACTAATTATGCCAAGAATATGGGGATTGCATTCCAAATTACCGATGATATACTCGATATAATGGGGGAAACGGAAAAAATTGGCAAACCTGCAGGTTCGGATATAGAATTGGATAAGGCAACTTATCCGAAGGCGATCGGGTTGGACAAATCTAAGAAAGTGGCAGCTAAACTGATTGATAAAGCAATAAACTCTTTACTAAATCATCGCGACAATAGAATATTCGTCGATTTGGCTAATTACATTTTAAAACGAACTAACTGATAACTAAATTTTTAAATTATCGACTTGAACGATTAATTATTTGAGGTAAAAAAGTTGGCAATTCTTGAAAAAGTAAATTTTCCAACCGATATCGAGGAGCTTTCAGATAATGAATTAATTCAGCTATCTGAGGAAATTCGAAATTTCATTATCGATACCGTTTCCAAAACTGGCGGACATTTAGCACCTAGTTTAGGTGTAGTTGAGCTCACTGTAGCATTATTAAAAGTTTTTAACCCACCAGTAGATAAAATCATTTGGGATGTAAGTCATCAAACATACGCATATAAAATTCTCACTGGCAGAAAGGATAAACTGAAAACAATAAGACAATTTGGAGGCATATCCGGTTTTCTTAAGAGAGAGGAAAGCGAATATGATGTCTGGGGTGCAGGACATGCAAGTACTGCAATTTCAGCGGCGTTGGGTTTTGCTACTAAAAGAGACCTTGTCGGTGAAAATTATAATGTAACCGCAGTCATTGGCGACGGTTCACTTACAGGTGGCATAGCATTTGAGGGATTGAACAATACAGGATATTCAGGAAAGAACATACTGATTATTCTCAACGATAATGCGATGTTTATTTCTCCTAATGTTGGAGCAATGGCAAAATATTTGACAAAGTTCGTTGTCAGCCCATTTTATCAGAAGGTTAAATCACAGATTTGGGAAGCCACAGGTAAAATCGGAGGGGTTGGGAAGCATATGCGAGTTTTGGCTCGCAAACTGGAGGATTCTCTTAAAAATCTGGTGGTTCCTGGAATGTTTTTCGAACAATTAGGCTTCGAATATTATGGACCAGTTAACGGTCATGATATTCATGAGGTGACTTCTATTCTTGAGGAAATTAAAGATGTAAAAAAACCTAAATTGTTACATGTTGTAACTATTAAGGGGAAAGGATTTAAACCTGCTGAAAAGGATGCTACCACCTATCATGGATTGGGAAAATTTGATCCTAATACTGGTGAGCTTTTTAAGACAACTGGTTCAAATACATATACAAATGTTTTTGGAAATGCAATGGTCGAGCTTGGCAAGAAATTTCCTGATCTTTGTGCGATAACGGCTGCAATGTCCACAGGCACTGGACTTGATTTGTTCGGTGAGAAATATAGGGATCGTTTTTTTGACGTTGGAATCGCTGAGTCCCATGCAGTTCTTTTTGGCGGTGCGCTTGCTGTTGAGGGTAGAAAGACTGTTGTTGCTGTTTATTCTACTTTTCTTCAAAGAGCATTCGATATTATTATTCACGATATAACGCTTCAAAAAGTTCCACTAGTTCTTGCATTAGATCGAGCAGGTATTGTGGGGGAAGACGGTCCTACACATCATGGTGCCTTTGACATATCTTATCTTCGCTCGATACCCGGGATGGTTATTACAGCACCTAAGGATGGTCAAGAACTAAGGAATTTGCTTTTTACCGCGTTACATAGGTTTAGCGAACCGTGGGCAATAAGATACCCACGTGGACTTGTACCTGATAAAGTTACAGACAGTTTCAATGAAATTCCGTTTAGTAGTTGGGAAATCATTATCGAAGGGGATGGGAATTTACTTGTTCTTGCAGTTGGCTCAATGGTTTATCCCGCTATTGAAGCTGCACAATCGATATCTCAATTTAAACCAACGGTGGTTAACTGTAGATTTATCAAACCATTCGATAAAAAACTTCTTGAAGATCTCCTAAAGGCACATAAAAATGTATTAATAATAGAAGAAGGTTCAGAGCTTGGTGGATTTGGTGAGGGTGTTTCTGCTTATGCAATGAGTAAAGGTTTAAAGAACAGAATTATTATTCATGGTATTCCGGATAGGTTTATACAACACGGGACAAGGGCACAATTGCTATCTATTTTGGGATTAGATGTTAGTGGAATAAAAGCATCGATGGTAAAATTTTGGGTTTCAAATCAAAAATAAAGCGATATTATGAAAGAGAAATTTTCTCAAACATTAATTCTGTTAATTGTTACTGTAATCTTCATTAATACAAGCACATCTTTGTATGCCGTAAGAAGAAGCTCGGCAAAAACTCGAAGGGAAACGACAACATCTCCAGCGAAAACTACACCTAAAGAGAAGCTCAGCCCCAAATCCAAAGCAGTTCAAAGCAATTCTGCAGCTAATATGTATTCCACTGGAGATTCACTACTTAGGGCTGGTGATACAACCTCCGCAATTGAGAAATTTGTTTCTATCGCAAAAAAAATGCCAAATGATTCTCTTGCTAATCCGGCAATATACAAAGCAGGTAATTTAATGTTGAGAGTTGGAAAAATTGATGAGCTAAACAATTTTCTTCGAGCAATCCGAAAAAAGAGTCCCGAGGTGGAAATTTTGAAGGCGAAAATCTTTACGAAAAAAGGTCAAAATGCTAAAGCACTTATGAAGTACAGAGATATAGAGGTTCTATTTGCTGGGACTAAATGGCAGAAAATAGCAAAGGATGAGGGTGATAAAATTTCGAGCAAAATCCGTGCAATAAATTTAAGTTCTGGTAA